>CAYNGN010000335.1:0-3611 GCA_964396615.1 uncultured Thiothrix sp.
ATAAAGTCATTAAATTCTTCTATATCAATAACATTTAACATCCTATTCATGACATTATGATTAATCTTTGCAATAGTTTGACTGCCATCCTTTAACTTAATATAAATGCCTGCAGTATTAAGCTGATCATCACCATCATCCAACGTTGCTTCAAGCAAGAGTTGCTCTTCATCGCTTAAATCATCATAAATCGTATCCAACTCATCCCATAATGTATCAGCAATATCTTCAGAAATATTAATACAAATAGCTTCTTGTACCTCCTCCTTCTTTTCTTCCCATGTAACACCTTTTTGTTCAAGAATGGCAATAAATTTGTTACTCATTTCGGTTGTAAAAAAAAGATATTCAATCATGTATTTTTTCCTCCTGCGATAACAAGCACCTTATCTAGCCATTTAGCAGGCAACAAGCGTTTTAAATAGCCAAATAGATAAGTAGGGAACGTCACATAATAGTGCGCTTTTGGCGTAGTATTTTCTAACGCATGAATCACTTTTTTCAATACCGCTTCAGGGGGTAAAGTAAAAGGTACAGCATGACCCACTTTTTCCAATCGTGCTAACTCATGTTTATAGTTATCACGATGAAAGCTGGATTCAACCGCTATGTTTTGCTGCATCTTTAGTAATGAGTTTTTCCTAAAATTACTTTCTATCGGCCCTGGTTCAATCAGCGAAACCTCAATATCGGTATTACGCAACTCTAAACGTAAGGTATCTGCAAAGCCCTCAATCGCATATTTGGTCGCATTGTATGCACCACGATAAGGCAATGAAATCAAGCCTAACACCGAGCTATTAAAAATAATACGTCCTTCACCCGCATGACGCATCAACGGAATAAGGCGATTAGTCAGTTCAATCCAGCCAAATACATTCGTGGCGAACTGTTGCTCTAATACCTCACGACTCAAGTCTTCAATCGCGCCCACTTGACCATAGCCGCCATTATTAAAGACCGCATAGACCTCACTATTAGTGCGTAACATTAATTCATTGACACAGTCATTAACACTTTCAGAGTTAGCATAATCTAACTCTATCACGGTCAATCCTTCTGCTTCTAAACGTGTAATATCTTCAACTTTGCGTGCAGTTGCGAAAACGTTATAACCGCGCTTTTTTAACCCTTTAGCAACACAATAACCAATACCACTCGAACAACCTGTAACTAAAACATTTTTCATGCACTATCACATCATCAGAAAAATTCCCATCCTAGCAGAAAATAATCAATGCGCTGAATAAAAAATAGTGTGAACACCCTTGCGCAATAGAGACGACAGGTGTCGTGACAAATCACCCCACAAAGATCATAAAATAACTGTATAATGACCATAAATTAAACAGTTTAACTTGTTTTTTAGTGCAAAGTGCTTATATTAATGTACCTGTAATTTTTAGCGGAGTTTTCAATATGCCTATTTACGACTATCAATGTACCTCATGTGATCATGAGCTAGAAACACTACAAAAAATAAGCGCAGCGCCACTTATTGACTGTCCAGTCTGTCAAAAACCAACCCTGCGCAAAAAAGTCAGTGCAGCGGCCTTTCGCCTCAGTGGTTCAGGGTGGTATGAAACCGACTTTAAAAAACAAGACAAACAAAAAAATATCACTAAAAAAGAGAGCCAACCAACGACGGCTAAAAGTAAAAACAGCTCATCATCAACCACGACTAAAAAAGGTTAACTCTAATGCCCCACCGCATCCCAAAACCGTTGAATATCAAACGCATTATTATGGCTGGCATACTGGTATGGGTTCCTTTAGGCATCACCATTTTTGCTATTAAACTTATGGTCAACTTACTCGACCACAGTTTACTCTTATTACCCTACGATTTACGTCCTGAACAACTGCTTGGTTTTTACCTACCTGGTGTTGGAATTATCATTAGTACCTTCATAATCATTACCACAGGCTTTATTGTCACCAATATTGTTGGTCACCGACTGATGAGGCTTGGAGAGGATCTATTAAACCAAATTCCACTTGTGCGTTCTATTTACTCCGCAGTAAAACAAGTGACTCACACTTTGTTATCCCAAGAAAAAAACTCATTCCGCCAAGTATTATTGATTGAATACCCCCGTAAAGGCACATGGACAATGGCGTTCCAAACAGGCAGAGCAATGGACTCCTTCAATGAAGTCATAGGGAAAGAGCTGATTACCGTTTTTGTTCCCACCACACCTAACCCCACTTCTGGCTTTATTCTCATGCTCCCCGAAAGTGAAGTGAAGAAACTCGATATTGATGTCGAAGATGCCTTAAAATTCATCATGTCATTGGGTGTTGTTATGCCAGGCGACAAAATTGAAGAAATGACTAAGGTTGATAATACCAGCCTGCGCGAAATCCTTTTTAATGCTAAACCTAATTTCTCACGTGAAAAAATTTCAAAAATGCTCAATAAAAAAAATAGCAACGACAAAAACAACGACCAACGCCCGAAATAATCAGACAATAACCCGCGCAAAACTTGCGAAATCTACGAGCAAAGCTTACCATTCTGCCCTCTTTAGAAAAGCCGTTAAAAAGTCGGGGTTGTTGTTATGCGTAGCCATTATTGTGGTGCAGTTGATGAAACATTGTTAGAGCAGGAAGTCACCCTTTGTGGTTGGGTCAATCGTCGTCGTGATCATGGTGGGGTTATTTTTGTTGATCTACGTGATCGTGAGGGTATTGTCCAAGTCGTTTTTGATCCTGATGACCCTGACATGTTCAAAATAGCAGAAGACATTCGTAATGAGCATATCTTGCGCGTTAAAGGACGGGTACGTGGTCGCCCTGAAGGCACAATCAATGAAAACATGGTCAGTGGAAAAATTGAAATTCTGGGTCTTAGCCTAGAAGTATTAAGCGTTGCTGACACACCGCCATTCCAAATTGATGACAGTGATGTCAACGAAGAAATACGGCTTAAATACCGCTATGTTGATCTACGCCGCCCTGAAATGCAGCAACGGATGCAAAAACGGGCGCATATCAGTCGCTTTATGCGTCGTTACTTAGAAGATGAGGGTTTTCTTGATATTGAAACCCCCACATTAACCCGTGCAACACCTGAAGGTGCAAGAGACTATCTCGTCCCTAGCCGTGTTCATGCAGGTAGTTTCTACGCGCTACCCCAGTCACCCCAACTGTTTAAACAGTTACTGATGATGTCAGGCATGGATCGCTATTATCAGGTCGCACGTTGCTTCCGTGATGAAGACCTGCGCGCTGATAGACAACCTGAATTTACTCAATTTGACATCGAAATGTCGTTTGTCAACGAAGAAGATATTATGCACATGACCGAAGACATGCTGCGTAAACTGTTCAAAGAAGTGCTTGATGTTGATCTTATTGACCCTTTCCCACGCATGACTTATGCAGAAGCAATGCATCGCTTTGGCTCAGACAAACCTGACCTGCGTATTCCATTAGAATTGGTTGAAGTCGGCGATTTAATGAAAGTGGTAGACTTCAAGGTCTTCTCAGGTCCCGCAAACGATGACAATAGTCGCGTTGCTGCACTACGCTTACCCTCAGGTACCGATCTCAGTCGTAAAGATATTGATGTTTATACCAAATTTGTGGGCAATTATGGTGCGAGAGGA
>CAYNGN010000336.1:0-3582 GCA_964396615.1 uncultured Thiothrix sp.
ATTTTGGCTGCCAAGCCCCTAAAAACAATGCTCCCTCATCATCAAAATAATGTGGAGGGATGATAAGACGCTCTATGCCTCCACGATTATTTCTTCCTGTTGTATCATAAGTCACACCTGAACAAATATCTTTCAACACCTGAGCATCGGCTGACAAATGCAGTGGGCAACGTGTTGCTCCTGCCGCATTAATAAAAACAAAATAGTCCGCTTTAATAGAACGCCAAGCTTCATTTAGCTCTTTCGTTTCTTTTTTATCATCCGTAATAACCGCACTAATACCAATCTCATCAACACGGTACAAAATAGCAGTATCCTGCCCTTGAAATAAAACACGCCTCATAGACCCTTGTTGCATATCCTCAAGCACAATCTTCATCATGTTGGATGATGCTATTTTTTCACCACCTTTAGTATCCCCTCCTACTTCTTTTAAGCCCCATAACGAATTAATCATCACTGCCATTAAAATCACCACCCCAAACAATGTCAGCAATTTTAATAAAAGACTATATACTTGGCGCTTATTCAATGCAGCGAAAGAAGTAACAGAAGGCTTAGTCATACATGATTACCAAAAAATTATTTTTTATTACCGGCAGCTTATTCGGCATGTTTGCCGTGATTTTAGGTGCGTTTGCAGCACATGGTCTACAACAGAGTGTCAATGCAAAATTTCTAGCAGTATTTCACACAGGTGTAGATTATCAGTTTTATCACAGCTTTGCTTTGCTTGTTACAGGGGTACTAATGCATATCTTCTCTACTTCGCGTCTATTAAAGGCGGCAGGTATTGCTTTTATAGTTGGCATCCTTTTTTTCTCAGGCAGCCTTTATCTTTATGTTTTCACTGCTAATAAATTATTTGGCATGACAGCACCTATTGGCGGCTTGTCGTTTATTATTGGCTGGCTTCTCTTGATGCTTTCGTTCACTTATAACAAATCAGATACATAATCTTTTCCATTACATCCAGTTCATCGGTTATTTTTTAATAGCTACCATGGCTTTATCGAGCAAAATAAAGAAATCACGTTGTTGTTTTCCTTCTAGTTGCTGGTCAATAAAATCCATAACCTCATCATTCCCTTCTAAGCGGCGAAATAAATAGCTGGTTATACTCACCACATAACGTTTTAGCCAATGAAATGAGATAAATGCAATGGAAGCAAACAGAACAGCCCTATACATCTCATGATTAAAATAGCTATTTATTGCCAAACCATAAAAAATTAGCGCAAAAATAACACCCGTAAAAGAGATTAACTTAACCAAATGAATAAATGCATATAAGGGTTGGGCATATTTTACTAGCTGCTGTCGATTCATAGACAATTATATTTTATTTCCCTTAGATTAAAAAAGCATAAACAACGTCTTGAATGAGCAAATATCATACTGAAATTTAGCAAATTTAATAAGCTTGAATAGGTTATTTGTAGTACCATACCTACTGTTGAATGACGTGTTTCAACAAACTATTGTACTCTAAATCATGAGGTACATACATCCCATTAGGCTTCGTAAAACTATCACAAATGAGTTATACCCCGTTCAAACATTACACCTACAATAAAGTAGGTAGAGACTTTGTAGTAGGCGACATCCATGGCATGTTTTATGCCCTAGAAGACCTACTAAAAGACTTGAAATTCAACCCTATTATTGACCGTGTTTTTTCAGTGGGCGATCTTATTGACCGCGGCCCTGAATCTTCCCGTGTTCTGGAGTTTCTAGATAAACCGTGGTTTCATGCCATTATGGGCAATCATGAGGCAATGCTAATTGACTCTAAACATGATGAAGCTATGTTTAGAAGCTGGACAACAAACAATGGCGGCGACTGGTGGTTAAACGTTGATGATAACGAAAGGGAAGTTATTCGCGAACGGGTAAAACAATTACCACTTGCTGGAGAAATAAGCACAGACTCTGGCACTATAGGTATTGTTCATGCAGATATTCCCAAAGGTCTATCATGGAGTCATTTTGTACAAAAAGTACATACTGATGAAGATTTATGTGACTATATTCTTTGGTCAAGAAACCGCTACCGACATTATCAGGTGACGAAAAAAACGGAACGAGTTGATGGCATTGACCTTGTTGTTTTAGGCCATACACCCGTCAAAGAACCCATACATGTCAGTAATATTTGCTACTTAGATACAGGTGCAGCTTATCGAACCCGTAAAACGCTTGGTAGACTTTCTATCTTAGAAATACAACCAAAACTTAAGCTTTACCAAATCAACACCCGCAAACCTCGCCGTCCTTGGTTAGGTTAAACAAACCATAAAAACTCAGCGTGCATTACACTTAGGACTTATCATTTATACGATACTCTGCCGAGCGGGCATGAGCCGTCAAACCTTCGCCATGTGCTAACAATGCTGCAACCTGCCCCAAACGCGCAGAACCACGTGCAGAACAAGCAATCAATGAAGAACGCTTCTGAAAATCATACACACCCAATGGTGAAGAAAATCTCGCTGTGCGTGAGGTTGGTAAGACATGGTTTGGTCCAGCACAGTAATCACCCAGTGCTTCTGCAGTATATCGCCCTATAAAAATAGCACCTGCATGACGAATTTGCTTTGCAACTGTTTCAGCATTATCTACTGATAGCTCTAAATGCTCAGGAGCAATATGATTAGCAATCTCTACTGCTTCTGCTATATTTTCAACCTGAATCATCAAGCCACGACTTTCTATTGAACAGGTAATAATATCTTTACGTGGCATTTCTTCCAATAAAACATTCATACTCTGCTTCACACGTTGTAAAAACTCAGCATCATCAGAAATTAAAATAGCCTGTGCATCTTCATCATGCTCTGCTTGTGAGAACAGATCCATTGCAATCCAATCAGGATTTGTCTTACCATCACAGATCACCAATATTTCAGAAGGGCCTGCAATCATATCAATACCAACTGTACCAAATACCATCCGCTTAGCGGTTGCCACATAAATATTACCTGGTCCAACAATTTTATCCACCTGAGGAATTGTTTCTGTACCATAAGCCAAGGCAGCAACAGCCTGAGCACCGCCAATCGTATACACTTTATCCACTTCAGCAATAGCCGCTGCTGCAAAAACAAGCTCGTTCACCTTACCTTCTGGTGTCGGTACAACCATAATCAGCTCTTCTACTCCCGCCACCTTGGCAGGAATGGCATTCATCAATACCGATGAAGGGTACGCAGCCTTGCCGCCTGGCACATATAAACCAACCTTATCCAGTGCCGTTACCTGTTGCCCCAATACCGAACCATCTTCTTCAGTATATTCCCATGAAGTCATTTTTTGATGCTTAGCATAGGCACGAATGCGTTTTGCCGCAAATACTAAGGCCTCTTTTTGCTCAGTAGTAATAGCCTCTAGCGCAGCTTGTAAACGTTCTTTTGATATTGCCAACTCAGCCATTGTTGCAACATCCTGATGATCAAAGCGCTGCGTATACTCAAGCACAGCCGCATCACCTCGATTACGAATATCAGCAATAATGCCAGTGACTGTATCAAGTACACCTTTATCCATATCGCTATCCCATGCTAACTGCTGATCAAGCGTACT
>CAYNGN010000337.1:0-3582 GCA_964396615.1 uncultured Thiothrix sp.
GGGGGTTTCTTTTTCCACACTACGGCGCCGGTTGCGGCTCGCTCGCGGGTGCTTGCCGTGCCCTTGTAAAGGCGCTGGGGGGATCAGGATATCCAGCGAGTGAGCGTTTTGATCTTGCTTTTGTTGCACATGAGTTAGGGCATCAGTTTGGAGCAACACATACCTTTAGTGGCACAGCAGGTTTATGTTTTAGCAGTAATAGAACAGAAGCTACCGCTTATGAGCCAGGAAGTGGTTCAACGATTATGTCGTATGCGGGGATTTGTGCGAGTGATAATGTACAAACAATGGTTGATCCTTTGTTTCATATTGCTTCAATTCAGCAGATGCGTCGTCATAAAGAAAACCAATGGCATAAGGGGTGTGGTGAGGTTTTTCAAGATAATGCCAATATATTGGTTGTTGATGGTGGGGACGATTATGTTATTCCAGCTAATACGCCTTTTCTTCTACGGGGTGAGGTTGTGATACAAAGTAGTAATAACGTCGTGTATAACTGGGAACAAGCAGATTCTGGGATAGCATCAAACGTGGATGTTGACACGGGTGATAATGCATTATTTCGTACTTTTTTGCCGACTTCATCAGCGCAACGTATTTTTCCGCGATTGGCTGTGATACTGGGAGAAGAGCAGGCATTAGGGGAAGCATTGCCAACACAGAGTCGGGTGATGAATTTTCAATTTGTCGCTCAGGACTCACAGGGAATGACGGTGAGTGATGCCATTCAGGTACATGTTCATAAGGATGCAGAGCAATTTGGCTTAGCAACTTCTGAGCATGTTTATCAAAAAGGCGTTGAAAATACGGTTGTTTGGCAGGTTGCTAATACGGATTTATTCCCTATATCTTGTACAGCCGTTGATATTACGTTATCCATTGATAATGGTCATCATTTTGATTGGGAGCTTGCACATCGTGTAGCCAATACTGGTTCAGCGACGATTGTTATTCCTACACATCTTGCTGATGTGAATACTGCACGATTTAAATTGAGTTGTAGTGATAATATTTTCTTTTCAGTGAGTAATCGTTCATTTGCAATAAGTGGTGATGAGAACTCTGTTTTATCAAGTAGAGATAATACGGTAAATAGTAGTCGTGTTACTCAAGGGGAAAGTGGTGGTGGAAGTTTTTCTGTTCTTTTCCTCTTTTTGCTTGGGATGGTGTGTTTGGTGATTTTTGGAATAAAACGGTGTTATGCATCGAGCTAATCACTATGACATAGTGTTGCTTGTTGGTTTAATAAGGGGAATATTTAGTGTAGGATATTTGGTGGTGTCACGTTTTAGATTGCTAATTATTATAGCAATTTTGTTTGATATAATGAAAATACAAGGTGGTTTTGTGCGTTATTTTCTGATTTTTTTGCTGGCGGTGCTAAGTAGCCAAGTGGTTACTGGAGACTCTTTTTGGATACCACTTGCATCTAATGTAAAGCAGTCGGTATTAAAATCAACCTCAACCTAAACCTCAACATTGAAAAAAATCCCCATACTTTACTTCCAGTTAGATGAAATCGGTTTTAAACAACATTTGGAGGGGAGGTTTGCGTCTAAAAATAACAATAGCGCAATGACAACGAGTCTGTCGATACAGCTTCCATTGCTTGAAGGGAGGTTTGTTACGTTAGAGGTTACCGAAACGTTTGTAATGGCTTCTGAGTTGTCAGAGAAGTATCCTGATATAAAACATTGGCAAGTAAAAGGGATCGATGACCCCCATATTTATGGGGTTATTGGTTTTACGACACTTGGTTTCCATGCAATGATCTTTATGCCTGATGGTGATACGCTTTTTGTTGAACGTAAACAGGTTTATGAATTTGAATCAGTATCATCTATTTATGCGGTTGTGAGTAAACGTTCATCCACACAGAAAAATTATTTTAGCTGTGATGTTCATTCGTCATCTTCTCCTGTTGCATCTGTTAAAGACAATCATCTTTCTGCTGATTTTTCTGCGCGGCAAGCTCGGGGAGTGGTCACTTATCGCTTAGCAATGGCTGCAACAGGAGAGTACACCACTAAGTTGGGCGGAAAAGTAAATGCAATGAGTGAAATTGTAAAAACGGTTGCACGTCTTAATGTTCTCTATGCGCGTGATTTAGCCCTGATTTTTCAGCTTGTTGAAAATAATGATGCCATTGTTTTTACCAATGCAAATACCGACCCTTATAGCAATGGAGGGAGTATTAAGTTGCTTGCTGATGAAAATGCATGGCAAAGAGATAGTAGCAATCGTATTATTGGTGCAGGGGTTATTGATCGTTTTATTGGTAATGCCAATTATGATATTGGACATGTGATGAGTGTGACGCGTGGTGGTGTTGCTATCGTTGGAGGAGTATGCCAAGTTAATTCCACTTCAGGCAATCATAAAGCAGGAGCATCAACAGGTTCAGCTAATCCAACAGGCGAAAATTTTTATATTGATTTTGTTGCCCATGAAATAGGGCATCAATTAGGGGCAACCCATACTTTTAATAGTTCGACAGGCTCGTGTGCGGGAGCAGAGCGTTCTGCTGCTACGGCTTATGAACCAGGCAGTGGCTCAAGTATTATGGCTTATGCTGGTATTTGTTCACCGAATAATGTACAAACCCATTCTGATGCTGTGTTTCATATTGCGAGTATTGAGCAAATTGATGATTATGTACGGCGTGAGCAAGGGAGTTTGTGTGGTATAAGGGGCGCATCTACAAACAATGCCCCTGATATTTTAACAATGACTGAAAACCTTACCGTTAATGCTAATACTGCTTTTACCTTAAGAGGGTCTGCAACCGATAGCGATGGTGATGAATTGAGTTATGCGTGGGATCAGTTTGATCAAGGGACAGCTTCTTCCCTTAATGTGGATCAAGGTGATAATGCCTTGTTTCGCAGTCGGTTACCTTCGGCATTGGCAAGTAGAACTTTTTCTAGCTTAGCAGCAACTAATAGAGATATTACCTTTAAGTTTGTTGTTAGAGATGGCAAAGGCGGTGTTTCAAGTCGAACAACAACAGTTCATGTAGTGAATGGAAGTGCTAGTACGGTGAATGGGGGAACAAACCCCTCTATAGAGGATAATAAGGGAGGGAGTGGTTCCATAACCCCCTTAATGTTATTGGGTATGCTGTTGTTAGCGTTGTTGAGAATATTCTATAGGAGAGCAGCATGATTTCACGTTTCATTGTCGTATTATTCATCTTTTTTGGTGTATTTTTCTATGCTTATGCTGATACACCCATGGCACCTAGTGCAGCAAGTATTAAAGCTGAGCAAGAAAAAATGTATGGAGAGAAAATAAAGATACTAAAGATGAAAGATCCGCTAAAGGATGCAATGGATGCTGCTGCATTGGGATTTCCTTATGTGCTAGGGCACTATGAAGGTCGAAGTCAGAGTCTTGTATTACCAGGTGTGGATTTAACCCTTTATGCTAACAACAAGGAACGTGTTCCTGTGTTATATATGGATGGTTTGGGGGATAGTATTTATGGTAAAAATCATATTGAATACCGTCACCTTATGGAGAAATATGCTAAAAAATTCAATAATTTAAAATCTTTTGATGCTCTTAAGAAATATGAAAATT
>CAYNGN010000338.1:0-3576 GCA_964396615.1 uncultured Thiothrix sp.
TTGATGCCGCACCAGTGGTCGAACATCCTTGGCCAACAGCGCGAGCGCGGCCGGACGCTCCGCCATATCACGCTCAGAAGCCGTACTAGGGTTAGGTTCCACATAATTATTCACCCAGCTTTGCAGGTCAGTCTGCATTCTATCTCGTGTGACTGACGCACCAATTTTATTACGCACAATATGCTTTAAGTAGTGTGCAAAACGACTCGTGGCAAAAATATACGATAGATTAGTCGCTAACTTTGCATTACTTGTCGCCTCAGGATCATGATAGATAACAGGCTTTTTTAATGAGGTTGCTTTAAAAAACACACTGTAATCCGTGTTTTTATAATGCACTAAAGACGTTAAACCATTATCACTTAATTCTTTCTCACGACGATCAGTAATTGAGGTTTCTGTTGGGCATTTCGCATCAACACCACCTTCTAGCGTTTCAAAGGTATGTACAGGTAAGTTCTCAACCACACCGCCTGTTTCCAAACCTGCAATCTGACTCGCCCAGCCATAGTCAGCAAATGAGCGATTAACATTCGTTCCCATTGCATAAGCCGCATTGACCCATGAATAGTTATCATGCTCACCTTCACCCATGTCTTCTTCAAACGCAAAGGTTTCAACAGGGTTAGTTTTTTCACCATACGGCAAACGACCTAGAAAGCGTGGCAATGTTAAGGCAACATATTGCGCATCATCAGAATCGCGAAAAGAACGCCATGACGCATATTGTGGTGCATCAAATATCTGCGTTAAATCACGTGGATTACTTAATTCCTGCCAAGAGTTCATATTCAGCAGCGATGGAGCCGTTGCTGCGACAAAAGGCGCATGTGAAGCGGCAGCAATGTGCGACATTTCCGATAGAAACTCAACATCAGGCGCAGAATGATCAAAGTAGTAATCACCAATTAAACAACTATAAGGTATGCCATTCGCTGTACCATATTCTTGTTCATAAATTGCTTTAAATATCGGGCTTTGATCCCACTTAATACCTTTATAACGCTTCAGTGTCTTATGGACTTCTTTTTTAGAAATATTCATAAAACGCACTTTAAGCTTGGTACTTGTCTCCGTATTATTAATCAAATAATGCAAACCACGCCAATGACTTTCTAATTCTTGAAATTTATCATCATGAATAATCAGCGACATTTGCTGCGATATTTTTTTATCAATCGCTGAAACCATACGTTCAATGGTTTCAAATGCATCTTCTTTAATCAAATTGGTATGCTGTAAAGCCTGACCTGCTAAGGTGTGTAATGCGCTTTCCACATCATCTTTAGCCTCTTCTGTGGGGCTAAATTTTTCATCAAGCAACGCCGCAAAATCACCAATGCCAACCTGACTCTCTGCTTCCTGAATAGGATTATCGTGTAATTCAGCCATAATAGACCTCCTAATTTAATGTTTTAACGGATCTGATGGCTTAGCCGCATCAAGCAATGATTTTAATAACGCAGGATCTTTTAACACATCGGATACCCACTCCTCAGCATTCGCTTTACCATCCATATAAGACAATAAGTTTTTTAGCTGATTTCTGGCTTCAAGTAGCTCTTTAATACCATCAACATTTTTAGCAATTTCACTGGGAGAAAAATCATTCATTGAACGAAAGGTTAAATCAACAGGAATTTTGCCACCTTCATCGGTTAAGATATTATCTGCTTGTAGGGTGACCCGTGGCTCAATAGCACGCATACGATCATCAAAATTATCCACATCTATCTCATGAAATTCTCGATCACGAATAGCAGGTTTTTCTTTTTTAGAATTCCCTGATAAGTCACTCATAACACCAACAACATGTGCCAGATCTATTTTGCGTTGTGCACCGTTAATTTCTGTTTCATATTGAATTTGAACTCTAGGAGCCCTATTCCGCTTAATCCACTTTTGTTTGGATTCTTTAGCCATCATTGTTCCTTAGTTATTACTTATATAGATATTCACTTAATTAAATAATTGGCAACTCCCTTATCTTTCAACCACACCAAAAATTTCATCAATACTTGAAGGATTGCCTAATCTGAATTCATCCAAAATTTCTCTAAAATCAGTATCAATCACCTTTTTTGCCCGTAACAATAATAAAGGTACAGGGCTTGATGGCTCATGTTCAGCGTAATAATCACAGGCCATATCAATAACTTTCATCACATCATTCCGACTCGTTACACGCCCTGAAATCCCTTCGGTGATGGCTGCTACAGCCATTACAGCTCCTGATGAAGCTTCTGAAGAGAGTGGTGTTGCCACTTGTGTATTATCTTGACTCTTCTGCCCACCTAAACTAGCGCCTTCTTCCAACATAGGAAGTAAGTACTCATCAAATTCGTTGAAAGATTGCCCTGTTTTTTCAGTAAAAAGTGTTTTTATTTCCAGTGCATATTGCTGCGCCAGAGAAAAGCTCTCTGCCATTTCATCAAATGCTTTTTGCTCATTATCATCCAACCCTACAGGGGCTTGTTTACCATTAACATTGCCTTCACCACGCTTAAAAGCCAGTAACTCCTCCAAGGTATAGGTATCAAAGTTGGTGGCAACAATATTTAATTTTTTTCTTAAAGGTAAGGCTAATACACGATAACCTCCTAGAATTGACAGCGTATTATAGCGATCTATAAATGCCTCTTCGGGGTCATCATCGTCAATAGGTGGGTAAACACATTCCCAAAACTGATCTAATAAGCGCGCAATAGTAAACAAGCCTTTCGCTAGTCCTTTCGCCGCATTTTTCTCGGTATGCACTAAAACACGAGTGAAAATAACCGCTAAACGCAAATCACGTGTTTCAGGTAAAAGCTTTTGGCTTTCCGTTAATAATTCCCGCCACTGCGAAGCCTCTGTCACACTCTCAATTTGCTGTTCTATCGTTTGGAATATTGCGTTATATTCCATATCCTCGCCACATATGGAAACCTGCGAAACAGGTTCACAAAACTGAGAAAATTCCGCTACTATTGAATCTTCGATAGTCATTAAAAAGCCCCGTTTGAACTATAAATCTTAAAAAAGAACGACTCATCAATCAGCCGTTCTTTTGGTTTTCCCTCGTTTTACCTTTCAATCCACACTTACAATAAGTAAGTGAGATAATAAACTACATAATCATTAACTTAAAAACTTAAGCTTGTTTATTTCTTTCCAAATCCCAACCGCGACGAATAGAGGCTCCTGGACGACCAGAATCATCAATCGGGGTGTATTCCCACTGAATTTTTCCATAAGCAAAACTCACTTGCTCCGCTGGCTTTGAACCATCAGCATCCGATCTACTCCCCGCAGGAGTCACCGAACTAACAATCACATCTTCTAGCACATATTTCATAAAAGTATGCTTGTCTTCTGTTGCAAGACAAAACTCAATCTCAACCTTTGGGATATGTTTACCATTACTACAATGCACATAAAGATCAGGCGTTGCAGAATCAACCGTTTTAGTAATCACAAAATCAGCAAAGTCAGCACGACCCCCTGTACGACCCCCTGTACCGCTCGCAGCAGAAACAGGTTGTGTTACATTGTGGGTAAAACTCTCCAAAGCTATCCATTTTGGATGCTTGTCAT
>CAYNGN010000339.1:0-3565 GCA_964396615.1 uncultured Thiothrix sp.
CATTGTGTTATACCTATATTTTGTAAGTAGGTGAGCGTGTCAGTGAAAAAACTAAAAAGTAACTTTTTTAGTAACTGTTAGGTTAGTTATTTTATCAATTTTTTCTAGTTACGAGGTTTAAACTTCGTAGCTTAAGCTCGTGGGTTAGAGCTGCTAAAGGGCTAATTATTTTCTAGTTTTTCACCCCATCAATTGAGCATAAAATAGATAACAGAATCACCTGTTTTAAATTTAAAAATTATATTTAGTATGCTAGGACATTTAATTTTATGGGGCGAGTAAAACACTGTCGAAACCTCTTTTCTGCTACATTATCATCGCGTTTATTACTTGATTATTACCAAACCCGTATTGATAGCAGGGAGCTATTAGCTGATGCTGAACAAGCGTTATTGATACAAGCGCTACAAGTCGTCTTTAATCAATTTATAAGCAATGCTCAGTATATGCAGAATGATTCTTTTCATTTTTATAAAGATAAACTGTTTTCAGTTTTTGGTTATGAATCTGATAAAAATACTGCTAATCCTCTAAAAGGGTTATACATATGGGGTGGAGTGGGACGTGGTAAAACGTATTTGATGAATATGTTCTATCAACAGCTTCCTACCCAAAAAAAGCGGCGCTTGCATTTTCATCGTTTTATGCAATGGATACATGAAGCATTAGCACAACATGAGGGGGGCGCTGATCCTTTGCAGCCTATTGCGAAAAAAATGGCTGAAGAGGTTTGTATTCTTTGTTTGGATGAAATGCATGTTATTGATATAACGGATGCCATGTTGCTGAATAGACTGTTTGCGCATCTGTTTGAAGCGGGCATTGTTTTGGTGACTACATCGAATAGTGAACCTGATGCGTTGTATAAGGATGGTTTGCAACGAGAGCGTTTTTTACCTGCGATAGCCTTACTAAAACAGCATACCAAGGTTATTGAAATGGACGGTGGTGTTGATTATCGTCTACGAACGCTTGAGAGAAGCTCGGTTTATTTTCTCTTAAGTGACCCATTGGCAGAACTAGAGTTAGCGGACTATTATCAGCAATTATCGGGTATTAGCTTACATGAAGAGCGCACTGATATTATTATTAATAAACGTTCTATTCGGGTAAAAAAATGGGCTGATAGTATTGTCTGGTTTGATTTTATGGCCTTGTGCAATACACCGCGTTCAACAGACGATTATATACAGATTGGCAGAATTTTTCAGACGGTATTGATTTCTACTATTCCCATAATGGATAGTACAAGAGATGATGCCGCCCGACGTTTTGTGAATATGATTGATGTCTTTTATGATTTACAGGTGAATGTTATTGTATCGGCAGAAACAGAGCCAGAGCAGCTTTATCAGGCAACGCAATTGGCGGTTGAATTTAAACGCACGGCGAGTCGGCTACGGGAAATGCAATCAAAAGATTATCTAATACGCAAGCATACGCTTTAATCAGTAGGTTTTTTGAGCCTAAGTTCGATTTTTATCCGTACCTAGCTTACCATCAAGCTCATTAATTAAGGTACACAAAAATGATGTCATGGAATGATCAACGACCAATGTCGCCCCATTTACAGGTCTATAAGTTACCACTCACTGCGCGACTTTCAATCCTACATCGGGCAACAGGAGTGGTATTATTTATTGGTTTATTATTCATGATTGTAGGCATGGCTCTTGCTGCTCAAGGGGCTGAAAGCTGGCAATTATTACAGTCTTTCTTGTCCAGTAATATGGGTAGGTTATTACTTTTAGCCGTTATTTTTTCACTTTATTATCATTTATGTAATGGCATTCGGCATTTGTTTTGGGATATTGGCAAAGGATTAACGTTAAAGGCAGCACAGCGCTCAGGTGTTGTGGTTATTGTCATGAGCGTCATGCTAACGCTGATGACATGGTTTTTATCATGGTTTATAGCATGAAGGATTTACGTTCACCATTGGCGAAGGTTAAGGGGCTTGGTCATTCACCTGATGCATCACAGCATTTTTGGTGGCAACGTTTGACGGCATTAGCCTTAGTGCCGTTGATGCTCTGGTTTTGTTTTAGTGTAGCTTTATTGCCAGATATTTCTTACAACGTGTTACTTGCATGGTTTCGTTCGCCGTTAAATACGGTATTGTTATTACTGATGATTATTGTTGGTTTACATCATGGACAGATGGGGGTACAGGTGATTATTGAAGATTATATAGCCAATTACACGCTGCGTATCAGTGCCATTATTGTGTTGAAAGGATTGACTTATTTTATGATGGTATTAGGTGTTTATTCGCTGTTGCGTATGGCGTTAGGAGAACAATAAAATGGCAAAAAAATCACAAACTCTGGGGCAATATAACGTTATTCATCATGAATATGATGTTGTCATTGTCGGTGCAGGTGGAGCGGGTCTGCGTGCCACGCTTGGCATGGCGGCAGCAGGTTTAAGTACAGCGTGTATTAGTAAAGTCTTCCCAACACGTAGTCATACCGTGGCAGCACAAGGGGGTATGTCAGCAGCATTAGGTAATATGGGGGAAGATAATTGGCGTTGGCATATGTATGACACGGTGAAAGGTTCCGATTGGTTGGGTGATCAAGATGCTATTGAGTATATGTGTCGTGAGGCAGCGTCCGCCGTTATTGAGCTAGAACATTTTGGTGTGCCTTTTTCGCGAACGGAAGAAGGGAAGATTTATCAGCGTCCCTTTGGTGGTATGACGACGCATTATGGTGAAGGAGTTGCTCAGCGTACCTGTGCGGCGGCTGATCGTACAGGTCATGCTATTTTGCATACCTTGTATCAACAGTCACTAAAGCATAAGGCTGAATTTTATATTGAGTATTATGTCACTGATTTAATGATGGATGAGGGAATTTGTCGTGGCGTGATGGCATGGGATTTAACGGCAGGAACATTGCATTGTTTTCGTGCGCATCAAGTTGTGTTGGCGACAGGAGGAAGTGGGCGTGTGTTTTTTTCCGCAACGTCAGCACATACCTGCACGGGTGATGGCAGTGGTATGGTCTTACGTGCAGGCTTGCCATTACAGGATATGGAATTTGTGCAGTTTCATCCAACAGGTGTGTATGGGGCAGGTGTGTTAATTACTGAAGGTGCACGCGGTGAAGGTGGATATTTAACCAATGGGGAGGGTGAGCGTTTTATGGAGCGTTATGCACCTAATGCGAAAGATCTTGCCTCGCGTGATGTGGTGTCCCGCGCAATGACAATGGAGATTAATGCAGGAAGAGGAGTAGGGGCTAATAAAGATCATCTTTATTTACATTTAATGCACCTTGGTGCTGACGTGATTAATGAACGTTTACCAGGCATTGCAGATAGTGCGCGTATTTTTGCAGGGGTTGATGTCAATAAAGACCCCATTCCTGTCTTACCAACCGTACATTACAATATGGGGGGGATTCCCACTAACCATAAAGGTGAAGTCATTACCTTGCAGGAGGATGATCCTGATGCGTTGGTGAAGGGATTGATGGCAATTGGTGAGTGTGCTTGTGTTTCGGTGCATGGAGCGAATCGTCTTGGTTCTAATTCATTATTGGATATTATTGTTTTTGGT
>CAYNGN010000340.1:0-3564 GCA_964396615.1 uncultured Thiothrix sp.
CCTGTTGAAGTCCAATATAAATTAGGGAAAAAATTAGGTGTAACAGGAACCCCTGCCTTAATTACTGCAAGTGGCGAGTTGATTCCTGGTTATGTTCCAGCAGCGAAACTTGCAGCTAAGTTACTTGCCAATGGTAATAAAAAATAACATAACTGTTGTGTTGTAATCGTTAGCAGAGGGAGTCAATAGAATAATTTCATTGACTCCCTCTTTATTTATGCTGAATAGACACCATAATCTTGGGAATAACGACCAGTGAACGGTGTGGTTTTTTTGCTACTGCTGCTAGAATAGTGGTTAATTAATAACGAATAGAGGTAAGTACCATGTCATTACTCATTACTGATGAATGTATCAATTGTGATGTTTGTGAGCCAGAATGCCCCAATGAGGCTATTTCTATGGGGGATGAAATTTATGAAATTGATCCGAGTAAATGTACAGAATGTGTTGGGCATTATGATGAACCTCAATGTGTTGAGGTTTGTCCTGTTGATTGTATTCCCAAAGATCCTGATAATGTCGAAACAGAAGGTCAGCTTATGCTTAAGTATGAGCATTTAATGGAAGAGAAGGATGACTAGCTAATTTTATAATTAGCTCGTTCTGATCCGTTATAAGGGCTTTATGGTATTTAAAAATTTTGCTCAATACTCATTGAGCTTAAGTGCTTGTCCTTTTTGATGGATACAATATTTTAAGCCTTGTTTATAGCATTTTTCAGCATTGTCTTGTTCGCCTTTTTTTTCTAAATATTCGGCAAACTCAAGATAAGCGGTTAAATTTGGGGCTAGGTTTAGACTTTCTGTATAAAATTCACGAGCTTTTTCCTTGGGGTTCTGACTATTTTTGCTGTGTAAACGTGCAAGGCTCAGGAGTAATTCAGGGTTGTTGTTATGTTCAATAAGCCATGTTTCTGCTTTTTTGATTGCCTGTGTGTAGTCGCTGTGCTGAGATATTCCATAGAGTGTTATTAGTTGATTATCCCAGTGTTGCTCAAGTGTTTTAGTAATCAGTGCATTCGCTGTTTTACTGTCGCCAGCCATAATCAGTGCCTGACTATAAAGATAAACAATGCTTGGTTTTCCTTGAGTGTTTGATGATAGTTTGTGCCATTCTTGCTTCAGCGTTTGCCTACTTTTTTCATTGGCATACATGTGGAAAATACCTTCTAATGCGGTCTCTTCGTAAGCTGCTAAGTCTTCTGTACTAAGTATGTTTTGTTGGCTAATGGCTTGCAATAAATGATTGAGACTTTTCCAATCTTCTTGGCGATAGTAGACCTTAATCAGCAATTGTTTAGCGTAGTTGTGCTTAGGGGTGTCTTCAAGCAAAGTGATTAGTGCTGCTCTTGCTTGTTCGAGCTGTTTTGCATGGAGTTGCATATCAGCTTGAGCGATCGCAATAGCAGTATTGACGGGGGTGCGTTTTGTTTGTTCATGGGCTTGTTTAAAATACCCATCACGGCGTTCATATTCTTTTTGTTCTTGTGCAACCCGTGCTGCACCAAGGTAGTTTAGTAGAGGGATTTTGGAATAGCTGACATCACTCGTCAATTGTTGTTCTGCAGCTTGCCAGTTGCCATTAATGAGTGATATAAGACCTTTCATCAAATTTGTTTGTGCCTTTTGATAGCGTTTTTTCTTTCGATAGCGGTTGATATAGTCATTTGCGTAGAGTAAATGTCTAAATAGTCTCAGCATGGAGTAAAAAATAAAAAAACAGACTAAAAAATAAGCAATTAAGTCGGTGGTGCTAATTGTTGCGACATGACCTGACCAGTAGATCATGATGTCAGGGTATTTTGCTAGAAAGCCAAATAGCCATAAGGTGGCAGCAACAATAACAAAAAAGAATAAAACGTAAGGAATAAGCATTGTTTATTTTTCTTGTTTAAAAGGGAGGGGGCTTTTTTCGTTGGATGTTAAAGCGGGAGCTGGGGTGTTTAATTGGATGTTTGCTAAGTCTTCCAGTGTATTGATCCAAGGTACAGTCTGTTTTTCAGGATAATAGCGGGCGAGTGTTTTAATTAAACGGTTGATTTGCCAGTGATAGGCTTTATTCTGTCGTTGCAGCAACATTAAATGTAGTGATTCTAAGCGTAACTGGATCAGCTGGTCTATTCTTTTTTGATCATCAGCAGCAAGTAGTTGGCGCGGTGGTTCGTTTGTTTTTTGCAATGTTATTGATTGCTTAAGATAGTTTGTGATGTTTGTTGTTAGAGAGTTTGTTTCTTTGGTTGTTTCTAGCCTATTGTCATCAGTACTTTTGTCTTCAACAGCCATAAGTGGGGTTATTTCAGTTTCTAATTGGCTAATGGTTGTTGATATTGCTTCAATATCAATCGCTTTGTAGTGTTGAAGGGCGGCAATGTCGGTAGCAATACGTTGACGTAGTATCAGATGGTTTTTGGAGCCTGCCTCAATGAGCATTTGATCTGCTATTTTGAGCAATGCAAGTGCGCCTTCTTTATCGTGTAAAAAATGTAATTGGCGCTGTGCTGTTTGTAGTATGAAAGGTACATAAGCGTATTGTGTGCTATAAGGTGTCGTTGTGTTTGATTGTTGTTCTTCTTGCTGTGTGGTGAGTGCTTTAATTTGCTGGCTAACCGTACTCGCAGCATAGTCTGTTTGTTTACTAACGTGATCGAGTTTTGCTAATGCCTTTTCTAGGGTTTCACGTTCTTGGTTTGTAGTGCTTTTAAAGGATGCCTCAAAGTCGTTTAGCGCTTTTTTATCGGCAGTGTGAGTCATTTTTTCTTTTAATAGCTTGATTTCAGTGAGTGCTTCTTTCGTTTTTACATGAATACGTAGCCAATGTTTGTAACCTGCGGTGATGCCTATTGCAGTAAAGGAGAGGGCAAGAAGTGCAATAAACAGTGCAAATTTCGCGCTTTTTTTACCGTCTTGTGTTGGCTCTTCTGGCGTATCAATGTTGGTATAGCTGTTCAAGTTATTTGTTATTCCATTCAAGTAGGGTTTGAAGCATTGTTTTATCACTTGGGTTGTTAGCAACAAAAAGTGGGTTGTGTATACCCTGTTTAATCAGTGCTTTTTGTATACGTGAGCTGCCAACCAATAATGGGGTAGTAGGTAGCCAATTTTGTCCATTAAGCAGCACAAAAAGATTATAAGCACTTTCGCTACTGGTGAGGGTAATTATATCAATTTTTTTTTGGCTAAGCTTATGCAAACGTTGTTGAGTAGGCGTTGGACATTCTCTGCGATAAACAGCGAGTTCTGTTACGTTCGCGCCTCTGATAGTGAGTTCTTTCGCTAGTAGGTTTCGGCCGCCTTCGCCTTTGATAATAAGGATTTTTTTATGCGTAATGGTTTGTAGATTGGGGTGTTTTAACAGGGCTTCACTGTTAAATGGAGCATGGGGTAGTAGATCAGTAGGAATATTGATCTTGGCAAGTGATGAAGCTGTTTTTTTGCCAATAGCGGCAATGGAGCATGTTGCTAACGTACAAGAAGCAAGGAGTGTTTGTGAAAAGATAACCGCATTGGGGCTGGTAAAAATAAGCATATCAGCTACCGTTAATAGCGAACGTTGCTGTGCAAG
>CAYNGN010000341.1:0-3562 GCA_964396615.1 uncultured Thiothrix sp.
AGGGTGATGAAAAAAAGAGCGAGCCCAAGGGTGCCATAGACAAGCTGGAAAAGATGTGTGTAAGTGCGAGTTCTTCAAGCATGGGGTATTTACTTATTGATTAAATGCGGCTGATTATCGCATAGATCGTTTATGTATTTAACCAAACCCAAAAAAAAGCTCTGCACAAAGTAGAGCTTTTTTGTCAACGAGTGACTTAGAAACGACTTCGGATAATAATTACTTCCAGAAGTTAGCTTCTTTTGATGCAATTTCACGAACTTCAGATGCAAGTTCTTGATAACGTTTGCGATAGGCCTTTCCTTCACCAATATAGTAATCTTCAGCATTAAACTTTCCAGCACGTTCATCGGCGGAAAATTTTTCTTGCATTTGAAGCATTTCTTTAATTAATTCAGCTTTTCTGCTCATTATTGGGGTCTCCAATGGCATACGGTAAGAAAATTAGTGATTCGTAATATACCGATTGTACATCATAAGTGGTATATCCCTTAAAGGGTAGGATAGATGGCTTAATATTATTAAGCATAAATTATTCACCAGCATTAAGCGACTTTATGCCTTTATGTGGCATAAATAGACTACAGCCTAGTTGTTTCTTTCCTCCTAAACCATATTGTTGTAGCTTTATTGACGGTTCACTGTCTAAGTCGGCGATCATCAAGTGTTGGGTGGTTATTTCACCATGAGGAGTGCGAATCTTGTGGCTTTTTCCACAAATCATTTTTCTAACGTTAACCCCTGTTAGTTGAATAATTTCTTCATACATGCGTTGCAAAAAAGCATTTTCATCTTCATTTTCTGGGCTGGCTATATAGCGTGAGAAAATCACGGATGCATTAGTAAAGGTTTTTATTTTTGCTGCGCCAAAGGTAAGCGGGGTATCCCTTATACTGATGCTATTTCCAGTGAGTTGTTGCTTTGCTTGTTCAACATACTGTTTGGAAAGTCGTAATGTCATTTTTGTACGGCGTGATGGCCAGAGTAATTCATTTTCAGTATCTTCTGGGCGTAACCAGCCATTACCTGTTTCTGCTACATGAATTTGATGCATAGCAAACGCGGGATCATTGTCAACCCATGGTAGCAATGGTTTTAGTGCCTCACTGAGTTCCCATGCGTGATCAATCGGTAATTTTTTACACTTAATGGTAAAGCCTAGATCAACCACATCATCAGGTACTTGATAAGGGAGGTTCTTATCTTCATCTTCTTGCCAAAACATTGTCTTACCTCGCTGAGGAGAAGGTTATTTCTAGTTGTTCATACCAATTACTTGGGCGATCACCGTAAACGGGCGGTTCAATATCCAAATTGAAAAATATCTCGCCTGTTTCAACGGCCTCATCGGTGATGATTTTTTGTAGTTCTTTAAAGGTATGAATGTCGTGGCCATGTTTGAGGAGTATTTCGCTTAAATTGAGCATAGTGTTTTGTGCCTAATAGGTAAGGTGGGTAGGGTAATAGGATAGGGTCTAGTGTGTAGGAAGTTACTAGATTTGCAAAGTTTCACTAGTATTATTAGTGAATTTTTAGTCGGGTGGGGTTATTTTGCTGTCAAAAAAAGAGGCAAAAACTTATTTTCTTGCCTCTTTAGAAGGTGCGTTTATTTAAGAATGGAAGAATAAAGTGTGCTTAAAAATCACCCTCAGAACCGCGTTTCATAATATCTTGAATAACTTTTTTGACGCGCATAGATTCTTTTCTAAGATCATCAGGTAATGTTTTACCACCATAAATCATCATATCCATATTGAGTGCATAGAGTCTAACTTTACCATCTTTGCCTTCTACCATTGAAATACGACAAGGAAGATAAGCAGCGTAAGCATCACTATGATCAACCATTTTTGCGGCCACTAATGGATCACAATACTGGTATATTTTAAGTAAGCGTTGCTCTTTACCTGTCATTAACTTAATTTGCTCAGATAATGGGAGTTCACCAACACCTTTAATATTATGCTCATTAGCAACAGCACTCATGGCTTCTTCAGCATCTTTTGGTGAAACACCTTCTGCAAGAGGCACAACCCAAACCGTTGCATCAGCGGAATTACCTGTTTCTTTGATCTTTTCCCACATATCCATGTAGACTTTTTTTGCACCAGGATCAAGTTCATTAAATGCGCTCAGTTCGCCACCAATTTTTGAGTACATATATCCGCCACCAAAAATGGCAATAAGGCCTATAATGGCTAATATGTTTTTGATTAAATTCATGCTTTTCCCTCGATAAATAGTTAGTTAAAAATAATTAGTATGAAGCCCGTGTTTATCTGTGTTGTATAGGCTGCTATATGCCAACTGACAAAAATTACGGCTAGTCTATATTTAAGGGAGTTGGAGAATTCAGTTACATGAGCACTAAATGCTTTGTAATAAGAAAACTCTTTGAGTTTTGATATGGATGATTGTATAAAATAATGCTATTTATTACAGGTATACCATCATTTTTATTTCAACCAGTTGTAGATTCCCCTTAAGTACTACTATAAGAATATAGCATAAATTTGAGCGGTTTTTCATAGAACATTTAATGAATATAATAAATATTAATAATAATAATGTTTTTTTTACTGTTTTTTATGAGACATTTTCGTTGCTATTAAGCATCCGTTTAGCTTGCTTTTTTGAGGGGTTAGTTTAGGTCTTGGAAAGACCTAAAAATACAGGCAAAGGGTGTATTATATTTGATGGCTATACTTGCGCAAAAGTGTAATTACTCGTAGTCTCTGTTGACATTATTCAAAGCGTTAAGATTAAGGAGTTAGTATGGAACTGGAACAAGCACATTACAATATGATTGAGCAGCAAATAAGACCGTGGGATGTCTTAGACCAAACGGTTTTGGATGTGATGCGACGTGTTCCAAGAAGTCAATTTGTTCCTGTTGCTTGTCAAAGCCTTGCTTATGCAGATATTCAAATTCCCTTAGCACATGGGGAAAAAATGATGCATCCACGTGTTGAAGGTAGAATGTTGCAAGAACTAGCGATTACCATGAATGACCGTTGTTTGGAAATTGGTACGGGCAGTGGTTTTGTAACAGCGTGTCTTTCTCATTTGGCAAAAGACGTTTATAGTGTTGATAGGTATGATAGCTTTACCAAGCAAGTACAACAAAAAATGGAACAGCATCACATTTCCAATGTTACTTTGGAAACCAAAGATGCTTTTTCGGAGCTTGATACCACTAAACGCTATGATGTAATTGCTGTAACAGGCTCAATGGCTGAATTAAGCGATCATTTTGAGCAAATGTTAAAGCCAAAAGGTCGGCTGTTTATCATTGTTGGCTCACCAGCAGATCCTATTATGCAAGCGATGTTAGTGACACGTGAAAGCAATGAGATATTTTCGCGGGCTAGTTTGTTTGAAACAGAAGGGTTGCCATTAATTACCCAAGGTGAAACTGAGGTAGCAGCAGTAAAAAAAGTATTTGTATTATAAGCAATAGCTATCTATCTAAACAATAGCTTGGATAAATATTTAGTAGAGGTCTGAGTCAACTACCACCCGCTGAAGCGGGTGGCTTGGGTCGTGAGATTCAGGATAGCGT
>CAYNGN010000342.1:0-3554 GCA_964396615.1 uncultured Thiothrix sp.
ATTGCGCTAATCATCATCACTTTGCGTAAAAATAACCCACCCCGAAGGCATCACCCGTTAAGTGTGCTGTGGTTTTTCTGCACAATGTTAAGTGTTCTTCCAGAGGGACGCTCAGGAGGTATTAAGTGCGCCACGATTTTGGGGTTACCTGTGCCGCTTAAATCTGTGATTATATCTCTATATATCATTAGGACTGAAGACTTAGACACCATCACCTCTTTTCTTGGCTTTGTAGAGAAGAGGAATAGTGATAAAAAAAGCGGTTAGCAACGGTGTAAAAAGGCTTAAACAAGAGTCGTACTTATTTGAAGCATAATGCTTAAATAACTACTGTTATAATCCCTAAAACCGCGCTAAACTCGCGTTACACGAATACCGATAAGGTCGTCAACAACCGTAAATAATAGAACATAACGAGGAAATAAGTCAGATAATTGCGTTCACCGATTAAAAGCATGTTTGAGCGTAGCGAGTTCCTGCTGATTTAAAAATAATCCACATGGCTGGATTCGCTAGCGTGAATCTAATGATCTGAATATTTATAAGACTAAAAACAATAAGCGATAAAACCATGAAAAAATTATTCCAAAAAGCGTTTATCCTACCTCTCATTATTATCATCGCCGTAGGGTTAGTGGTTTTCAAAGTCAAAACCAAGCCCCCCATAGAGCATGAGGTTCTCTCCTACCCCACCAAAACCGTTGAGGTGATTACCGCACAAAAAATTGACTTTAGCCCGCGAGCGACCGCCTATGGCTATGTTGAACCCTCCGTTTTACTCAAAGCCAAATCAGAAGTGAGTGGCAAAATTGCTTACATCCATCCCACGCTAAAAAAAGGTGGCAGTATTGCCAAAGGCACGGTGGTATTGCGTATTGAACCCACGACGTTTAAGTTTTCTTTAGAGCAAAGCAGTGCAGGTTTAGCCGGTACACGATCCTCCCTAAAACAATTGGAAATCGAAGAAAAAAGCAGCCGCCGCTCACTCAATATAGCCAAAGAAAACCTGCGTGTTGGTGAAGGCGAACTAGCGCGGGTACGCAAAATTTGGGATAAACGGTTAATCGCCCGCTCCACGCTTGATGCTGAAAAACAAAAAGTCTTACAACTTCGCCAACAAGTCGAAGATTTACAAGGCAAACTATCAACCTATTCCAGTCGAAAATCTGCCACCAAAGCACAAATCAAGCAATCCAAAACCCAACTTGCACAAAGTAAAGACACCTTAGGACGCACCGAAGTTAAAATGCCGTTTGATGCTCGCATCGGCACAGTATCCGTCGAAAAAGGTGAATTCACTGCCATTGGTAATGTCTTGTTTGAAGCCCTAGGGACGCAAGCGATTGAAATCAACGCACAACTCCCCACGCGTCAGTTTCGTCCTTTGTTAATGGGCGTAGGTTCCCATGCCTTAAACTTACAAAATCCCAAAGGCTTTCAAGCAGCAATAACAACATTAAATTTGCGCACGTATGTTGGTTTAGTCGGCGATGAAAACAAAAGCCGTTGGCAAGGTGAGTTACTGCGTATTGGTGAAGCGATTGATCCTACGCGTGACACCATCAGCTTAGTGGTTGCCGTCAATAATCCCTATAAAGGCATTATTCCGGGTAAACGCCCTCCTTTGCTCAAAGGTATGTATGCCGCTGTTGAATTTATTGCCCCCACACAGAAAATGCTGGTACTCCCCAGAAAAGCGCTGCATCAAGGACGACTCTATATTGCCAAAAGCGATAATACGTTAACCATTCGTGACGTAACCGTACGGCACAAACAAGGTCAATTAGTGGTAATTGATCAGGGTATTAAAGCCGGTGAAAGAGTGATTATCACCGATGTTATTCCTGTTATTGAAGGTTTGCCGCTTAACCCCATTCAAGCCAGCGAATACCAAACACAATTGGCGCAAGCCGCACGGGGAACACAACAAAACCAACGCATCAATAAAGAAATAAGTACGCCAGAAACAACAAAAGGGCTTGCGAAATGATTCGCTACTTTGCCGCCCATCCAACGGTTAGCAACATCATCATGATGGTGATCATCGCACTGGGTTTAGCGTCATTAAGTAATCTTAATAAAGAATCCTTTCCACAAATCAAACCGAGCAAAGTGCAAGTCACCGCCGCCTACCCTGGTGCAAGCCCTGCGGATGTTGAAGACGGTATTTGTAACCCCTTAGAGGATGCGACGGATGGTATTAGCTTTCTCAAAGAGCAAAACTGTGATGCACGCGACAATAGAGCCATTTTCATTTTGGAAATGCAAGAAGCGGGCAATATGCGTGAGTTCACCGATGATATTAAAAGTGCCATTGATGCCATCCAGAATTTTCCCGCCAATGTCGAAGACCCTGTTATTAAACAACTCGGGCGAGTCAATGCCGTGGCTAATATTGCTATCACTGCTGATAAACTGACCCCTTCAGAACTAAAAGCCTTAGCAGAATCTTATCGTAATCGCCTCTTAGCGCACCCACAAATTCCCATTGTCACGATGGGCGGCTTTTCTACTCATCAATTACAAGTATTGATCCAGCCTGAAGCACAGAAAAAATACAATCTGAGCGTACAAGATATTGCTAATCTGATTAGCGCACAGTCGGTAGAACTGCCTGCTGGCACATTAGAGACCACCGAAACCTATTATCAAATACGCTTTAATAATGCACGTAAAACTGCCGATGAATTAGCCGACTTAGTGATTATCAACACGGAAAAAGGCGGCGAAATCAAGCTGGGCGATATTGCTACCATTGTTGAGCAATTTGAAAAGCCTGAAGAACGCATCGAACTCAATGGGCAACCTGCTGCATTGTTACAAATCAGCAAAAACACCATTGATGACACGTTAAAAGTGGCGGATGCTCTTGGCGAGTTTGTTGCTGCCGAAAATAGAATATTGCCTGAAGGCACACGCTTGACACTGGTGAATGACATGTCCACCTCGGTACGTGATCGTTTGCAACTGTTGTTAAAAAATAGCTGGCAAGGTCTCTTACTGGCTACCTTTGTATTGCTACTGTTTTTCTCATGGCGTTACACCTTTTGGATCGCAGTAGGCTTACCTATTTCATTCTTGGGGGGCTTAGCCTTGATGACCGTCTTTGGCATCAGTATTAATATGATCTCAATGGTCGCCCTGCTGATGGCAATCGGTATTTTAATGGACGATGCCATTGTCTTGTCCGAAAGTATTGATCATGAATACAGCAAGGGAAAATCGCCGCTTGAAGCCGCAGTCGATGGCACAAAAAAGGTCTTTCGGGGCGTACTTTCCTCCTTCTTAACCTCCACTTTTTTATTTGGCAGCTTATTAATGATGAAAGGCGATATGGGGCAAATCTTAGGCGTATTGCCCGTGGTCTTGCTTTCCGTGTTAACCATTAGCTTAATAGAAGCTTTTTTTATTTTGCCACACCATTTAAAGCACTCGTTAGAACATACTCACCATACCCCCCCCCCAAAAGGGGGGCGACAGTTGGAAATCCCGTTCAATAACCGCCGCCACGGTGTGGGGCGGGGGGCTAAACCTGCGAGGCAGGTGCGGTGTAT
>CAYNGN010000343.1:0-3535 GCA_964396615.1 uncultured Thiothrix sp.
GGCTTAGACATAAAGCCTTCACGCTTTATGCGTACAATGAAAAAAGACATGGGAGGGGCAGCGCATGTCTTAGGTCTTGCAAGTATGGTGATGGCAAATAAGCTCCCTGTACATCTCACTGTGCTGATTCCTGCGGTTGATAATGCGATTTCAGGTGATGCATTCCGACCAGGGGATATTATTAATACCCGTTTAGGTAAAACGGTCGAAATTGATAATACGGATGCAGAAGGACGATTGGTGTTGTGTGATGCATTAACAGAAGCCGCAGCATTACAGCCTGAATTGATTATTGATTTTGCTACTTTAACAGGTGCTGCTCGGGTCGCATTAGGTGCAGAGGTTCCCGCCTTTTTTACGAATACTACAGGGTTGAGTGATCGTTTAAAGCAAGCCAGTATAGAGGCAGAGGAGCTTATTTGGGAGTTACCACTACATAAGCCTTACTTGAGTCAATTAGATAGCACAGTGGCCGATATTGCTAATGCTTCACCTGAAGGTTATGGTGGTGCTATTACTGCAGCGTTATTTCTCAATGAGTTCGTGCCAGAAAATATTCCTTGGTTGCATTTTGATGTGATGGCATGGAATACGCGTCATCGCTCAGGTCGTCCTATTGGAGGAGAGGCAATGGGGTTATTTGCCGTTTATGCTTATTTGCAGAACACTTATGTTCATGAAGAGAGTACTGATGGTTTATGGGAATAATGTGTTCATAATGTATTCATT
This sequence comes from uncultured Thiothrix sp., assembly GCA_964396615.1. Taxonomy (GTDB): domain Bacteria; phylum Pseudomonadota; class Gammaproteobacteria; order Thiotrichales; family Thiotrichaceae; genus HyVt-477. The sequence continues at coordinate 730 of CAYNGN010000343.1, forward strand.
GTTTAACTAATGGTATGATGACCTAGGGTTTACTGTTGCCTTTTGCTTTTTTTGTACTCTGAATTATTCTCTAAAAATAAATGTTACTTGATCATGAAATATAAAACTGTAGTAAAAGTCCTCGTTCTTGCTTTTTTTCTTTTTTTACTTATCGTAGTGCTAGGATCAAAATTTAACTGGGTCAAATACTTGAAGGAAAAACCCGTCGTTCAAGGACAAGATCTAGCAGAGTCTGATGAGGCGCTAGATGAAGCGGATGCGTCTATAAAGAAAAAACCTAGTGCAGTGAATGTTGAAATAGTGAGTGATGTAAAGGTAAGTAATACAACAGAACAGGCTAAAAATGACTGTATTCGTGCTAGTCGGCGTGCAGGTGTTGGTGATAGTGAAATACATGCGGTAGTTCGAGAGTGTGTAGAGCTTTCATTGCAAACAAAAAAGAATCAAGTAAGTTCAGCATTCAATAATGCTACAAGCAGTGATACAGATAATAATAGAGATAATGGTATTAGCCCTCTTACAGACAGCAATATGAGCTTGACCCGAGGAGCTTGTGAAATGGTTGTTGCTGATGAAACGACATTGAATACTGAAGAAAAAGAAGCGCTTATTACACAGTGTGTCAAAGAGAATTCACAATAAATTATTGATATGTTGCACTATACCTTTTTTTCACAGCCCTCACCCTTGTGGCAGGATGTTATTGTCTTGCGTATGATGGTGTTTGTTGTTGAAATGCAAGTGCCAAGCGAATTAGAGCTTGATCAGTATGATGCAGCAGCTATTCATCTTTGTGTGCAAGATGATAATCAGACGATTGGGACATTACGGTTTATTAAAGACCAAAAAAGTGCTGAAAATACGATTAAAATAGGACGTTTTGCATTAAATAAAGCTTATCGTCGTCAAGGTATTGGTACGCAAATGATGCATCACGCTTATCATTGGTGTCAGCAGCACACTATTTCTAAACTTTACCTTGATGCACAAACCTATATTGTTCCTTTTTATAAAACATTGGGTTTTGTTGAGCAGGGTGATATTTTTATGGATGCTGGGATTTCTCATATTCGTATGACCTATACCTTAACTGAAGATTTATAATGCCGCATAAGAATTTTTTTAGCAGTGATGCTCCTATTATTCGTGAAAATAGGGCGGCTATTGATGTTTTTTTAGATGTTATATGGTCAGAAAAAGGGTTAAGTAAAAATACACTGTCAGCTTATGAGTGTGATATAAGAACATTTTCTAATTGGTTATTCAAGGATGCGGGTATTTGTTTGATGCAAGCACAACAAGCTGATGTTCAACGCTATTTAGCATGGCGGGTAAAGAATAAAAGTAAAACAGCAACAACCGCTCGCTTATTATCAAGTTTACGCTATTTTTATCGCTATCAAGTACGGGAAGAAAGACTTGAGTCATCACCTACTGAACTAATTGATTTACCTAAAATAAGTCGTTATTTGCCCAGCACATTGAGTGAAGAAGATGTTGAAGTATTGTTACAGGCACCTGATATAACAACCGCGATAGGATTGCGTGATCGAGCCATGTTAGAGCTACTATATGCTACAGGAGTACGGGTTTCAGAACTTATAGGGCTTGAATTAAATCATTGTTCGATCCAAAACGGTGTAATACGCGTACTAGGAAAGGGCAGCAAAGAGCGTTTGATTCCCATGGGAGAAGAAGCACTTGATTATTTAGATCAGTATTTGCAGCAAGCGCGTGGAGAATTAATGCGTGGCAAAGGTGTTTCAGAACATGTATTTGTTACTTTACGTGGTAAAGGCATGTCACGACAGGCATTTTGGTATTTAATTAAACGTTATGTTAAGCAAATTGGTTTATCATCCAAAATTTCGCCTCATACTTTACGTCATGTTTTTGCAACGCACTTATTAAATCATGGTGCTGATTTACGCGTAGTACAGTTATTACTTGGACATAGCGATTTATCAACAACGCAGATTTATACCTATGTTGCTCAGGCGCGCTTACAGGAGTTGCATCAGAAACATCACCCAAGAGGCTGACATTTTCCAGAGTAGTTTGCTTAAGGTGAGTTAAGGTAATATTTCTACTTCTGGTCGCAGAAAGCAAACGGTTAGTGTATTCTTTCGCAACATTGGTTAAGGTTAAAAAAATAAACTAAAGGATAATAAAATGTACCATTCTAAGATTTTAAGCATGGCGTTAGGTTTGAGCTTAGCACTTGTTGGTTTTGCGCAGGCTGAGGATGTTGCAGATGCTAATGTTGCTGTGATTAAAAAAGAACTAAAAGAAATGTTGGGTGGAGATGAGCCTGATAGCGTGACAAAAACGCCGTTTGAGGGTTTGTATGAGGTTGTTGTGGGAATGGATGTTGTTTATATTTCCGCTGATGCAAAATACTTGTTCTATGGTAACTTGATTGATCGTAAAAACCAGCTTGATTTAACACGTCAAACCAAAGAAAAACTAGCCGTAAAAATGAATGGCACGCGAAAAAAAGCCTTAGCAAGTGCTGATGCAAGTAAAGCGATTAGCTATAAAGCAAAAGATGAGAAAACAGTATTGACTATTTTTACTGATATTGACTGTCCATACTGTTCAAAAATTCATGAAGAAGTACCTGAATTAAATAAACAAGGTATCACCGTTAATTATTTAATGTTTCCTCGTGCCGGAATAGGCTCGCCATCTTTCAAGAAAGCAGTGAGTGCTTGGTGTGCAGAGGATCAAAATTCTGCATTAACTAAAGCGAAAGAACGGAAGCCAATTCCAGAAAAAACGTGGGATAATCCTGTTGAAGTCCAAT
>CAYNGN010000344.1:0-3522 GCA_964396615.1 uncultured Thiothrix sp.
GAAGAGTAATAAAGTCGCTGACGTATTTCACTCAGTAGCCGATAAGTACGACTTAATGAACGACCTAATGTCGGGTGGCGTACATCGCTTGTGGAAAAAATACACGATTGAGACCTCAGGCGCTAAACGAGGCGATACCATTCTTGACCTTGCAGGTGGCACAGGTGACTTAGCGGCTAAATTCTGTCGTATTGTTGGCTCCACAGGGAAAGTTACCTTATCCGATATCAATGAATCAATGCTAGAAAATGGGCGCGCACGGCTCACAAACAAAGGCATTGCGGGCAATATCGAATACGTTCAAGCAGATGCACAGGACTTGCCCTTTGCCAATAATCACTATGATCTCGTCACAATGGCATTTGGGCTACGCAATGTAACGGATAAAGATAAGGCACTACGCGCCATTTTCCGCGTGTTAAAACCAGGCGGAAAACTCATGGTATTAGAATTCTCTAAACCTGTATTCCCTGGTTTAAGCACTATTTATGATCAATATTCCTTTAATATTTTACCCAAAATAGGCAAGCTAGTCGCAAATGATGAAGAGAGTTATCGTTATCTCGCCGAGTCGATTCGTATGCATCCTGATCAGGAAAGCTTAAAAGCAATGTTTGACGCGGCAGGTTTTGAACGTACGCGTTATCATAATATGACCGGCGGTGTCGTTGCTTTGCATATTGGCTATAAGCTCTAACTTCCTCTCGAAAATCTTATGCAACTTCCTATTATTTTTCTCTCCGCAATAGAAACCACCCTCAATACGTGGCTTAAACTTGATGGTGAAACCCTGCCACGATTTGCTAGTATGCAAGATAAAGTCATTTGCCTGCATATTACAGGGCTGGATATCAAACTGTATTTTTTACCCGACGCACACAGCATTCAAGTCATGGGAAACTATGCAGGCAAAGCAGATACCACTATTCGCGGTTCAGCAATGACTTTAATGCGCATGAGTACAGCACAAAACTCAGGCAAAGTGCTATTAGCCTCAGATGCCCACATTGAAGGTAATATGGGGCTGGGGACACGTTTTAGTCAATTGCTACAAGAAGTAGATATTGACTGGGAAGACTTATTAGCAAAACTCGTTGGTGATATTGCTGCTCATCAAATCGGTAATGTCAGCAGAGAAAGTATCGGCTGGATAAAAAATACCGAACATGCCATGCGTTTAAATCTGGCCGAATACCTCAGTGAAGAAAGCCATTTACTGCCTGCGGATGCTGAAGTGGCTTATTACTTAGACCAAATAGATACCATGCGTATGGATACTGACCGATTAGCAGCACGTGTAAAACGTCTGCAACACAAGCTCGATGAAAGCTGACAAGGACGAACCTTCTAAGAATGATATTACCTCAACAACTCATGCGCTTGTTTAAGATCAATCGCATCCTCATTAAACATGGTCTTGATGAAGTACTGCTGCATATTCCTATCTTTCGTCCATTACGTTTTATTTACTATATCTCCCCATGGAATTGGCAACAAAAAATCAACCAAGCGCCTATTGGTGAGCGTTTGCGTCTGTGTTTAGAAGATTTAGGACCTATTTATATTAAATTTGGTCAGATGCTTTCAACACGAAATGACCTAGTGCATCCTGATATTGCCAAAGAATTAAGTAAATTACAGGATAACGTCCTTCCTTTTCCAAGCGATATTGCCCATCAAATTATCGAAAAAGCTTATGGAACGCCGATTAAAAAAGTCTTTAAACACTTTGATACAGAGTTACTTGCTTCCGCTTCCATTGCACAAGTCTATACCGCCACCTTATGGAATGACGAGGAAGTGATTGTTAAAGTGGTGCGCCCAACCATACGCATTACTATTGAACAAGACATCAAACTGCTTTATTTAATTGCGGGCATTGCCAATCGCTATTGGAAAGAAGCCCGCCGCCTGCGCCCGATAGAAATTGTGCACGAATATGAAATAACCATTTTAGATGAGTTAGATTTGCTACGTGAGGCAGGTAATGCTAGTCAACTACGGCGTAATTTTGAAGAGTCAAACGAGCTTTATATCCCGAAAATATACTGGAATGAGTGTCGTGAGAATGTACTGGTCATGGAACGAATCTATGGGCATCCTATTGGTGATTTCGATGGACTACGCGAAAAAAATGTCAATATGAAACGGCTCGGTGAGTTAGGTGTAGAAACCTTTTTCACCCAAGTCTTTAAGCATAATTTCTTTCACGCAGATATGCATCCTGGCAATATTTTTGTTAATATCAAAGACCCTAATAACCCCTCCTATATTGCTATTGACTTTGGCATTGTTGGCACATTAACCCCTGATGATCAGCGCTATATAGCTGAAAACTTATACGCTTTTTTTAATCGTGATTACAAACGTGTCGCTGAATTACACTTAGAATCGGGCTGGGTTCCACCAACAACACGAATTAATGACTTTGAATCCGCAATACGCACCGTCTGCGAACCAATTTTTAATCGCCCGCTAAAAGAGATTTCATTTGGTTACATCCTGTTACGTTTATTTCAAACCGCACGCCGCTTTGATATGGAAGTCCAGCCCCAATTGGTCTTATTGCAAAAAACGCTACTCAATATTGAAGGCTTGGGGCGACAACTCTATCCTGACCTTGATCTTTGGGACACGGCTAAACCCTTTTTACAACGCTGGATGGATGAGCAAGTAGGTGTACGCTCCCTACTGAATGGTGCAAAATCTAACCTACCCAAATTTATCGAACAAGTGCCCCATATGCCTACCTTGGTTAACGACATCCTTAAAAACGTGCATGATAATCAACACAACCAGCATACTGAGCAACAGCAATTCAAAAAACAACGCGCTGAAGCTCGATTGCATAACAAAAAGCTTCTGTTAGCCATTGCAGGTTCTACGCTCCTAATTAGTGCCGCAATAACGGCTGATACTGCTTTACATATGGGGGCTACACCAAATAGTGTTCTTTTTAGTTGGCTAACAGCAAGCATTGGTGTAGGCTTGCTGCTCTTTGCCTATTTTAAAAAATAAAAACACATAATAAGCACTCTTTCCGTTAAGTTTGAATTCATTTTCCATTCATTTTTGATTGTTATTCAACCAAAAAATGTCGTAAGTTCATCAATTGCTTATAAAGTTACCCACATGCTTATTCACAAAAATAATTAACCCTGTTAATGCTATTTATAGAAAACAGCAAAAAGTACATTTAAAACATAACCAGCTGAAAACAATATGTTTTCCAAAGATCAATTATTTTACGACCAAACAATGCATTACTTTTTAACTATCAGATTTTATAAACAATACAAAACTTATCCACAGAGTTATCCACAGGAAAAATAAGTCACTCTTAATATATGCGTCTGTTCAGGTTAGTACCCCCCTTCCTTTCTGTAGAGAATCGTTATGCCACAAGACGACCAAACGCCCACGATTACTGAAAATATTGTTAAGTTTAAAGCCACAAAAAATGTTTATTATTTGTTCAAAGCTATTTTTCGTTAGTTGTTTATTTGGGTTTTACAGTCGCTT
>CAYNGN010000345.1:0-3521 GCA_964396615.1 uncultured Thiothrix sp.
GTTACTCTCTAAATAGTTGATCTTTCTTGACCTGTCAGATGCTCTGAATCGCTGCCATCAGGACTATAAGCAATGGTCTTAATTACCGAACCAATATCTAATAACGCAGGCGTAGAATACTGCTCAGGCGTTAACACATCAATCGACAAATCCGTTAATTGATTCAATGTACTTTGTTTTACAGCAACATGCCCTTCAGGCATTTTAAGTTTTCTCGCTTCTAAGGCATATAACCAAGCCTTACGGTATTCCATTAAGTCTTTTTCATGATCTCCTTTATACATCGACACAAGCGCATTATTCTCATAACTTTTAGCAAGATATAAATTCGCTTTTAAAGCCTTAGGATCATCATCAGCACTGCCTGTAAAATAAAAATAATCCCCCATCACTCGGTTCTGAATCGTCGGAAATTGAGAGGTGTTATATAGTGATTTTTTCACATGGCTAAAAATATCGGTTAGCTTTTGCGGTTGGCTGGCGTTTTCAATAAAACTTTTTCTAAAATGGCTATCATCAGGTGTGGTATTGCCTGAGGCGGTGGCATAGGCAATATAAACGCCCTTAGCAGGCAGCGAAGCAAGTGAAGGGCATTTAGTAAAAGCAGGCAGACCATCCCGACAGGCATCCATTAAGACAATATTGAGTCCATGATTCACTTCATCCAATTCGCTGAGTAATTCATTTAACGAAATACTGTATTTATCCAGTTTGGTAATGGTTTTGAGTTTTGCGTTATCAATAGGGATTAGATAGTTGGTTAATTCTTCATGCCGCCAGCGTCGGCTAACCTCTTGTGTGCCATGACCGCTATAATAAACAAAGGCAACACTCTTTTTTTCTTGCTTGAGTAGCGCGATAAACGTCTTTATTTTTGCTTCCATTGTTTCTAGGTTAGCGTCCTCAGCATAGACAATTTTTTCAAAGTTCCTGCTTGCCAAAAAGATCTTCATTGCTCTTGCATCATTGACAGGATTAGTCAGTGGACGATATTCGTAATCCTTATTGCCTATGACTAAGGCGAAGCGTTTATAGTCTTGTGGGGAGGTGTCTGTTGTTATCTCTGTTTCGTTTTCTTCTTGTTCGGTTTCAGCGGTTTCTCGTGCAATACTGGTGAGTGAGAATAAAAACAGGATGCTGAATAGTGTGTTGAGGATGATTTTTTGTTGCATGGAGGCAAGCCCTTTGATGTCTTATATCAAGATTATAGCTATTCTAACATTTTCATGTTTCTAAAAAACAAGATGGGTGAAGCCAATTGCCAATGGATACTCATCAACCTTGTTACTTAAGGAACAGAGCGTTCATCTGCGTAAGAGCAACCCAATGTCTGTTCATCCAAGGTACTTGAGATTAAGCGCTTTACAGATATATATTTAGAGTTAATCACAGATTAGAGCAGTACAGTAAAAGCCATAAACGTGGTGCACTTAATAGGCTGAATGGCTGCTTTAATGGGACACTTAAGCTTGCCTAAAAAAGAGATAGGACACTTAAGCTGATCATGACCTCGCCAGTTTAAATTTTAAGCATTTGAAGGGGGCTAAGGCAAAATAAACGGGCTAAAAACACCGAAAAAGACAGCATAAGGTGTCAAAAAAGCCACGAAAAATGGCGAGAAAGTAATGAGTGGGGATTAAATAGACAGAAGGAAACGTATAGGCAAGACAATGCCCTGTCGCCAATAGGCAACGATAAAAAGCGAGGAAAAATGTGGGTTAAACAACGGTAACGCTTTTGTTACCTGTTGATAAACCTTATAACTTAAGCTGCTTAAAACGCTGCTCTATGGCAGCGTCTAATGCAACGCTATCATCACGTAATTCAGGGCGCTCTTCCAATAAAGCAAATAACGTTTCATTACGTTTTTTCGCTAGGCGTAATGCCTTTTTGCGTTCGTCCTCATTGGCGGCCAGATGGGCTTTTTTCAGGCTTTTATCATTGGGATCAGCCGCCTTAAGGATTTTTTTCATATTGAGGTCAAACACCGCTTGTTCTTTTTTGCTAATGGCTGAGGCATTGCTCAGTTGTTTCTCGTAGGAGTAATTGCGTGCTTCGCCCAATTTCTGTTCGTCGATTTCGAGCATGCGGAAAAAGCTCATATCAAACAAGCGTGAGGCGTTATAGGCTTTGTATTCCTTGGTTTTTTCATTGATCAATTCGCGGTATTGGTAAGAAGTGATAATCATTGAATTATTTAAATCCGACATGGTGCGTTTGGCACGACTGAACGATAATTCCGCTTTTCTTGCCAGCCATTTCAAGCCATAGCTAAAAAAGCCACCGCCTTTCTTCGGTTGCCCGACGCGTAACGAGGCTAAATCCATATTCATCACCATCACGGTGAGCAAATTAATTAAGGCTTCACGGCGTGAAGAGTTGCGTTGCCGATCTGAAGTGCGTTTGTGGCTATTGGCTTGATGCAACGAGGGAATTCTATCGGTATCGGTGTAATACACTTTTATCCGCTCTACAATGTCATAAAGGATTTGTGAACGGCGTTTATTGCCTAAATCATCCACCGATTGACGGGCAAAATAGGGATGATTACGCATAATAAAATAAGGTACAGCAGGATCATGACCACAGAAATTGCCGCCTTCATTGACGCGTTTTTTGGCGTGTTTGTTGAGTCCTGGAATTTCAACACGGGAATAGCTGTTTTTCACAAGATTGATAAACGCTGTACTTAATTCAGGAAGGGCTTTAAAAGGATCAACAAATGCGGGGGTGAAGTTATCAATACGCCAGCCTTCTTTTTTAGCGGTTTCTGTTGTGGCGCATGATTCGTCAATCAAGGGTTGTAGGGTTACTTGATCGTCAGGGGAGAGAAAATCGAGGAGATTAATCGTAGTGAGGACTGCCATGGTCTCTTTCCTTATTTTTATTCGACAGCGTTTCTTTGCGTTCAGCCGCATTTTTTGCAGGCGCACAGGCACAACAATAAGCAAACATCACGTTCAAAGAGGACGCATTTTTAGACGCAACTAATCGTTTCCCTGATGGTTATAAATAGAAGAGGAGGCGAAAGCGCGTTAAAGGCTAATGAATAAAGGGCTTATTGCCGTTGTAAATGTTTATTCGCTTGCGCGTAAGGCAATGAAATAAAACAGTTTCTATGGAAAGAGTTGCCATGTGGGGCTAAATGACAGTTGTGGAGTGCTTTCATTTGGCACTGTGGGTATAATTTGTGACGCATTGATCGATCCTTTTTTGATTCTTGGGTGATTGATGAATGAAGACCTCGCTCTGCTGTCTCATCAGCTTTGCGGGGCACATCTTCGTGATGTGTTCATGTGTTTCTCTTCACGAGAAAGTATAATTTAGGTTATCGTTATTAAAAATAAATTACACATAAGGGTAATATAGCGCATATTCAGTTTCGTGCAAGTTTTCTGCGTGGGGTTGGGGGATAAATGGGCAGTATCCTTAAAAATATAACCTAATTGTTTTTAAGAATACTGCCCTAGGCTGTCGAACTGGCTTCCATATTCTCCTGTAATTTCCCCGCTTTTTGGATA
>CAYNGN010000346.1:0-3502 GCA_964396615.1 uncultured Thiothrix sp.
TGGCATTAATGCTTTGTTTCAAATCAGTGGTAAAAACCACCTGCGTGCAATTACGACTGACTTTGCTTTTGCTTGTGCTCCGCGTTTAAATGCAGCAGGTCGCTTAGATGATATGTCGATTGGTATTGAACTACTATTATGTGATGAGCCTCAAGAAGCTTTGCGTATTGCTTCTTCTTTAGATGAATTAAATAAAGAACGACGTGCGATTGAAAACAGTATGAAAGCAGAAGCAATGCAAGAGTTAGAACATTTAACATTGGCTACCCAACAAGAAATCCCGCCCATTTTTTGCCTCTACCATGACACATGGCATCAAGGTGTCGTAGGAATACTCGCTTCACGCATTAAGGAAAAATTTCATCGCCCTACAATTATTTTTGCACCAGCAGATAGTACGGGCAATACTGATAACGATGAAATAAAAGGCTCTGCGCGCTCTATTGCAGGACTGCATATTCGCGACATTATTGATGAAGTCGCGACTAAAAACCCACATCTATTAAACAAGTTTGGTGGTCATGCAATGGCAGCAGGATTAAGCCTTGAAAAACGACATTTAGATGAATTTAGGCATGTGATTAGCGAAATCGTACTACAACATAGCAATGAAGATACGTTTCAAGAAACACACTATACCGATGGTGAATTAGCCACAAATGATTTCAGCTTGGAAACAGCTGAATTGTTACGTAATGCTGCACCGTGGGGACAGCATTTTCCTGAGCCACAATTTCATGGTACTTTTACGATTGTGCAAAAGCGTATTCTTAAAGAGATGCATATTAAGCTACTCCTACAACCTGTAGGCGACTTTGAGCATACAATATCAGCGATTGCTTTTAATGTTGATCTTGCACAATGGCCAGAACAAGGAAAGGATATTACGCTGTTATACCGTTTGGATGTCAATGAATATCGTGGGGTATTAACACCGCAGCTGATAATTTTAGCATTATTATAAAACATCGCGACTATGCTCCAGTATCGCATTCGTGACGCTGGAACATAGGAACAAGATGACCAACTATGAAATACTATTCAGCATCCAAACCTTTCATGCTTAAACGCATACGTCCTTGGCGATCTATTTCCAACACTTTAACGCGAACCATATCCCCTTCTGCAAGGAAATCTTTTACATCATTCACGCGTTCTTCAGCAATCTGCGAAATATGCAATAAACCATCTTTACCTGGCAAGATAGTCACAAACGCACCAAAATCCATAATCTTAGCAACTTTACCATTATAAATGCGGTTCACTTCAACTTCAGCCGTTACATCTTCAATACGTGCTTTAGCGGCATTCGCTGCTAATAGACTAACCGCGGCAATTTTGATATTACCGTCGTCATCAATATCAACAGAAGCACCTGTATCTTCACTAATCGAACGAATGGTTTCACCACCCTTACCAATCACTTCACGAATCTTATCTTTAGGCACTTTCATGGTGACATAGCGCGGTGCAAAATCAGACACGTCAGCACGTGACTCAGAAATACCTTTTGCCATTTCACCCAAGATATACAAACGCCCTTCTTTCGCTTGCTTTAGGGCAATTTCCATGATTTCTTGCGTAATACCTTCAATCTTGATATCCATTTGCAAAGCGTTAATACCGTTTTCAGTACCCGCTACTTTAAAGTCCATGTCACCAAGATGATCCTCATCACCTAGAATATCGGATAATACGGCAAAATCATCACCTTCTTTAATCAGACCCATTGCAATACCAGCAACAGGCGCTTTTAGTGGCACACCTGCATCCATTAGCGACAATGAACTTCCACAAACACTCGCCATTGAACTAGAACCATTCGATTCGGTAATTTCTGATACCACACGAATCGTATAAGGAAATGAACTCTGTTCAGGCATTACTGCAAGAACACCACGCTTCGCTAAACGACCATGACCAATCTCACGTCGCTTTGGTGACCCCACCATACCAGTCTCCCCCACACAAGAAGGTGGGAAGTTATAATGGAATAAGAACTGATCTTTGAACGCTCCTGTTAAAGCATCCACTAACTGCGCATCACGTTCCGTACCTAAGGTTGTAACAACTAATGCCTGTGTTTCACCACGGGTAAATAAAGCCGAGCCATGTGTACGTGGTAATACGCCAACACGTACCGAAATATCACGCACAGCATTCACTTCACGACCATCAATACGCTTTTCGCCTGCAATAACACGACTACGCACAATCTTCTTTTCTAAGGCTTGAAAAGCGCCGATGACATCTGCTTTGTCAGCAGCATCTGCATCATCTTCAGCACATAACTGGGCTAACAAATCTGCTTTTGCGGCATCAACTTTGCCATAACGCTCCATTTTATCAGCGGTCTGAAACGCTTCTGATAAAGCAGAATTTGAAATTTCAGCTACTTTTGCTGCTAATACTTCGTCTTTTTCAGGTGCAGTCCATTCCCATGCAGGATTACCCACTTCGTCAGCAAATTCCTGAATCGCAGCGATAGCAATTTTTGCCTGTTCATGGCCAAAGATCACCGCACCGAGCATGATCTCTTCAGACAGCTCTTGTGCTTCTGATTCCACCATCAATACGGCTGAATCCGTACCTGCAACAATTAAATCCAATGTTGAATTTGACATGGTTGACATATCAGGATTCAGGATATATTCACCCTCAATATAACCAACACGTCCAGCACCAACAGGCCCATTAAACGGCATACCTGACATCGATAAAGCGGCTGATGCGCCTAAAATAGCAAATATTTCAGGGTCTACTTCAGGATTCAATGAGATAACATTGGCAATAATTTGCACTTCATTGACAAAGCCTTTGGGGAATAAAGGACGTAAAGGACGATCAATCAAACGACAGGTTAGTATTTCGCCTTCGCTTGGACGACCTTCACGACGGAAGAAATTGCCAGGAATACGCCCTGCTGCATACACTTTTTCTTGGTAATTAACCGTTAATGGAAAAAAATCGCGCCCTGGCTCTGCATTTTTTCGTCCAACGGCAGTTACCATAAGAGCAGTACCGTCTACCTCAATCAAAACTGAGTTTGCTTGACGACCAATTTCGCCCGTTTCCATCGTGACCGTACGACCACCGAATTCAAACGTTTTTTTTACTTTAGACATAAAATCCCTTCATTTTTTTACTTATTGTATTTACTTAATATTGGTCATCGGCAGGTTGTTGAGAAACTCTCTTACAGAATACTTCTTACATTAATAATGCAACAATAAACACAACTGAAACCAAACGAATGTTTGTGTTTGCTAGTAGAAAAAGCTTTTCAACAACCTTCCTAGATGACACCTCACAACGGTGGAACGCACAAACGCCCTACACAAAAACACCGCAACAAGTGCGGTGTTTTTTCAACAACTTACCTGATTAACGACGTAAACCGAGTCGTTTAATTAAATCCTGATAACGTCCAGAATTTTTTTTATTCAAATAATCAAGCAGTTTCCTGCGTTGATTAACCATGCGTAATAAACCACGACGTGAG
>CAYNGN010000347.1:0-235 GCA_964396615.1 uncultured Thiothrix sp.
CACAATGGCAGGTGCAGCAGGAGGGTTGTTATCAATCACGGACTCAGGCCCACCTGAAAGAATAATGCCTTTAGGGGCAAAGCTAATAATATCGTCTGGGGTGACATCCCAAGGGTATATTTCTGAGTACACGCCTACTTCACGCACCCGACGGGCGATCAACTGCGTATATTGTGAACCGAAGTCGAGAATAAGGATGCGATCAGCATGAATGTTTCCTGTCATGACAGTGTAC
>CAYNGN010000347.1:252-3485 GCA_964396615.1 uncultured Thiothrix sp.
GGAAGGTGTAGGATGGAGGGAGAAGATAATCGCTAAGCTGAGAGTTAGCAAGTTATATAGTGGCTATGTTATAAGCAGGTCTTTTGTAAGCTTTCCATAAGGGATAAAAAAGTGTTTGTTTTATGATTGCTTTTTGTCGCGTAAGTATTGTTTTTAATCAGAATATCCGTGCTTTCCTTTAGGTATTTTGTCTGCAACGTTATATACTTTTCTGACTTTATGGATTAAGGATATTAGGATGGCAACTTCAAAATATTTACGCTGGTTAAAGGAAGACGAGTTGACAACAAAAGTTGCCCAACGATTTGCTAGTTTTTGTGAGGATGATATTGAGCAGCGGGCAAAAAATGAGAATTTTGATGCTGATATTTATGAGGCAGCCGTTAGGTTGGTGCTTGATAAGTTGGAAGATAAGGACGAGGACAATAAGAGTGGGAAGGATAATAAATCGTCTGATAGGCAAAAAAAGGTATAAATAATGATTATTCAATCACTGACAGCTGATAATTTTCGTAAATATGCACATCTTAAAATTGATGATATTCCTGAGAAGGGGCTGATTACGGTCAGTGGCTCTAATGAATCAGGTAAGACCAGTATTGCTGATGCATTAAGTTTTGCTTTGTTTGGTCGCACCTTTTTCACTGATGAAGACAATGCGCGTAAACTGGTACTGTGGGGCGAAAAAATTGCAACCGTTGTATTGTGTTTTAAACGGCAAGATAAACACTATGAATTGAGACGTACAGTTGATCAAGAAGGGCGGGTTGAGGCAGAGCTTTTAGAGACTGATAAAACTACTTTATTAGCTGAGACGCCTGAAGAAACAGCAGAAGTGTTGCAAGGCATTTTAGGTTACGGCTATGAGGCCTTTTCTGACTCTTTTTATCTCGTGCAGCGCGAGCTTTCAACCCCTCATCCAAACAGTGATAGTCTTAAGGATATGGTCGGTATTAGTGCTTACTCCAAAGTATCGAATGACTTACAACGTGCTAATGAGCGTGATGCAGCAGAGTTGGAGATTGTTCGCCCTAAATATGAAACAAGTTATCAAACACTAAGAAATCTTGGCATTGATGGTACATGGCTGCCTGATTTAATTGATGCGCGTGAGACATTGAATACGGATGATGATGAGAATCAGCTATTGGCAGCACAATTAGGTCAGTCAGCTAAAATCTATGCGGAGGATCAGCGTTTATATGAACAAATGTCCCGTAAGCATCGTTGGTTGGAAATATTTTCTGATAGTGTGCTTGCCTTGTTAGTGGGTGTATTGGTGTTATGGGCTGCGTTGCGTTTTCTTCCTGAATTAGCGAAAACAGTTTTATTTACCCCTGAAACGGTGGAGCGTTTTGCGCCTGTGTATGCGTGGAATGAAAAATGGATGCTATTGATTGCGGCCTTTATAGCATGGAGTTTCTTTTTAAGCTTACTTTATACATGGCGTACTGAAGATAAGGGATTGATACCGTTAGAACAAAATTCCACCTTATTTGCAACGGCTTTGTCAGCAGGGCAAAAGCATGTAAGTGAGCCCGTTGTTGACCAGTTGCCACCACGTTGTTATGGGCTATTAAGTAAAGATGAGGATGATTATCAGCAGAGAAAAAATGATGATATAGCGGGTATTGATGAGCTTCGTGCTATGCGAGAGAATGATACAGAAAATGAGGCTAATAAAAGGGTAGATGATTTAGCGCATTCCACTGAGTCTGCTAGACAGCAGCGAATGCAAGAACTTGCCGATACCGTTAAATATTATGAAGCAAACCCAGCATTGCCTGCTGAGGCGGCTAAGTTACTACGCATTCAACTAAAAGAGCGCTCAAAAAGAAATGTGTTGGATCAACAGGTATTGAAAGGTGAAATTGATTATGAAATAGAACGTACGGAGGTTGCTGCGGATTTACGTAAAAAACTTGCTATTCATGATGAAGTGATTAGAAATCATACTCGGCATATCATGGTACAAAATACAGCAATTGATCTGTTGCGCACTTCTTCCAAGGAGTTTACTGAGATCTTTAATCGTTCAATTACCCAAGCCTCAGCCTCGATACTTCCACACTTTACTAATGGGCATTACAGTAATATTAAAATTGATGAAAATCTTAATGTAGGGGTATTTTCGCAAGAGAAAAATGATTTCATCGATTTTGATGAAATCTCTTCAGGCACGCAACGACAGATCATGCTGGCATTGCGTATAGCAATGTCGGAGGAGCTGGCGAAACAGCATGATGAAGATCAGCAATATATTATTCTTGACGAGCCTTTTGCGTTCTTTGATATGGAAAGAACGATAGCAACACTTGAAAAATTGCCTGAAGTCAGCGATATTATCTGCCAAGTTTGGGTTGTTTCCCAAGAATTTCCATCAGGCACTGAGCCCGATAAGGCAATTGCTTGTACGGATGCGGCTGAACTCATAGTATAGATTTTTTGTATAAATTTAGTAGAAATAATAATAATTGAAAGAGAGTTAATATGTTTAATCAAATAAGAAAAATAAGCTGGCTTGTTGTACTTGCTATGTTCGTTACCCTTACAGCATGTGATGCAACGGTTGATATTGTTGCCGACGATGCAAAAGCGGTTATTCCGCAAGGTGCGGGTATTATCAATGTCTCTAATGCCGAGTTAACAAAACTATTGGCTGAAAAAGTGACGTTAATTGATATTCGTCGTCCTGAAGAATGGACGCAGACAGGTGTTGTTGCTGGTAGTAAAAAACTGACGGTGTTTAATAAAAATGGCAGTATTAATCCTAATTTAGCGACTGAGTTACAGCGCATTGCGCCTGCTGATAAGCCTGTTGCTTTAATATGTCGTACGGGAAATCGCACACGAGTTGCAGCAAAAATGATTACGACTCAGCTAGGTTATAAAACGGTCTATAATGTGCAGCATGGTATTACCAAATGGATTGCTGAAGGGCGTGCTACTGTTAAAGAGTAACCGTAATAAAAAAAACGATAAGTAAGTTGGATAGGGGGATTTATGTCACAAGAAATACAGGTGTTTGCTAAGGATTTGCATCGTTACTATGGACGGTATCATGCTGTTGCAGGGATAGATGTTACGTTACGCAAAGGCGAAGTACTCGGTTTGCTAGGGCCTAATGGTGCAGGAAAATCGACAACAATGAAAATGCTGACAGGGAATCTTGCACCTGATCAGGGTGAAATTAGTATTAATGGCATTGATTTATTTAACGAGCCACAGATGGC
>CAYNGN010000348.1:0-243 GCA_964396615.1 uncultured Thiothrix sp.
AACAGAACAATCGAATTTTTCAAGTGTTGTATTCCCCTCTCTTACAGAAGCAATCAGATCATCAAGACTTTGATAAATAAGACGATCTACCCCCATAAGCTCAGCAACCTCCTCATCAGTTCGACCATGAGCTATAAGCTCATTCGCAGCAGGCATATCAATACCATAAATATTAGGATAACGTACCGCAGGTGCTGCGGAGGCAAAGTAAACTTTTTTAGCCCCTGATGATCTTGCCATTTG
>CAYNGN010000348.1:253-3196 GCA_964396615.1 uncultured Thiothrix sp.
TTCATGTGATGTTGTTCCTCTCACAATAGAGTCATCAACAAGTAATACATTTTTCCCATGAAATTCAAGACCAATTGGATTCAGTTTTTGACGAACTGATTTTTCGCGTTTGGTTTGCCCTGGCATGATAAAAGTACGGCCAATATAACGATTTTTAATAAAACCTTCACGAAACTTAACATCAAGCATCAAGGCAATTTCAGCTGCTGATGTCCGACTCGTATCAGGAATAGGTATAACTACATCAATATCATGATCTGGCCAATTTTGTAAAATACAGTCAGCCAGTTTATGCCCCATCCGCATACGTGCCTTATGCACCCAAACATTATCAATCATTGAATCAGGTCTAGCAAAATAGACGTATTCAAAGATACAGCTATTATACTGAGGATTTTCCGCACATTGCTGCAAATGAAGATTACCACCATTGGTAATATAAATGGCCTCTCCTGGCATAATATCCCGAATAAGCTCAAATCCTTGTGTAGCAAGTGCCACACTTTCTGAGGCCAACATATATTCCAAACCCTTTTCTGTTTCCCGTGCACCATAACACAAGGGGCGTATACCATTAGGATCTCGAAAACCAACGATACCATCCCGAGTAATCATCGCAACAACAGAATAAGCACCACGACAACGCCTATGCACACCTGCAACAGCGGTAAATATATCGTCCTTATGAACCTTATAGGCTCCCTGTCTTGAAAGCTCTTGGGCGAATATATTTAATAAGATTTCTGAATCTGAATTCGTATTAATATGACGACGATCTTCTTTATATAATTCTTTTTTAAGTTGATCTGCATTGGTTAAATTACCATTATGTGCCAACGATATCCCATAAGGTGAATTAACATAAAAAGGTTGTGCTTCAGAAGAAGAGGAAGAGCCTGCAGTGGGATAACGAACGTGCCCAACCCCCATATTTCCTTGCAGCATTCTCATATCCTGCTTATAAAACACATCTCGGACTAGACCATTACCTCGCTTTAAGTAGAGGACTTTTTCATCACTGGTAATAATACCTGCGGCATCTTGCCCTCTATGCTGCAATACAGTTAACGCATCATAAATTGTCTGATTAACCGCTTCATGACCAACAATCCCAATAATTCCACACATAAATCGTCATCGGTTACATCCAAATGACACAACATACTCATAACTGTTTTAATACTGTTAATTCAGCTGTAGTGATGCGTTTGACATTTGAATAAGGATAAAAATATGTCGTAATTCCTTAACACAGGAACCCGAAACGAGTTGAGGATTATAACGCTTTAGATAGAAGTCAGCTATTGAAAAACGACACGAAAAAAGAAGCAAAACCTTATCGAAAAAAACACTTTTATCAAACCACATCAACAGTTGTCACCAATAAAGCTACTTTTGTCAGCTATCACCCCAAAAAATGACGATTACTGTCACAACCTGACATTTATTAAGCCAAATATATTTTATGAAATACATAGAGCTTCAAAATAAAAATGAAAGTAAATTATTGTATTTTTTACAAAAAATAAATAACGTTAATTAAAATCACGCCTTTAAACAGAATTGGCATCTCATTTGCATTACTAAACACAAGTAGCAAGCAACGACACACTAAGATGCTCGACCTTGATGCTTTAGATACAATAGGGATAAAAACAATAATAAGAAAATAATAAAAAATGGCAAAGGGATATAAAGCCACTAAGACGGGAAGTGCTACAGCCAATAATAACAATAATAGGCTTAGCGCTCTCAGCAACACACTCTCCTTTCTTGAAAGAGGAGGAGGGATTTAAAAATTTTACCAGCAAGCCCCTAGAGGAAATGATCAGACGTAACAATAATAAATATAAGCTATCTGACATGCCTCGATTTTGATTCGCCCTCTACGCTTAAGTAGGGGGTCTTTTAACAACCAACTTTAAGTATTCTATATAAACTATTAGCATTACTCAATCTTTTTCTTCAATCCATGCCATTTGGATCGCTTCCAAGATCTTTTCATTCGACCTATCTGGCTGATCATCAAAATATTCTAATTCACACACCCATTGATGTAAATCAGTGAATCTCACATATTGTGGATCTACATCAGGATGAATTTCATCCAATTCAATGGCAATATCTAACGTATCTGTCCAATTTAATTTCATCATAAAAACCAACCAACATCCTTTACTCTAGTGTGTTTCGGAAACCATATTGATAGTATACTTTGGAATCTCAATCACTAAATTATGTTCACCAACAAGTGCTTGACAACTAAGGCGTGAGTCAGGATCAACCCCCCATGCCTTATCAAGATAATCCTCTTCAAGATCGGTTGCTTCTGCTAAAGAGTCAAATCCTTCACGAATATAAAGATGACAGGTTGTACAAGCACATGATTTCTCACATGCATGCTCAATATCAATATCATTTTTTAAAGCAGCATCACAAATACTGATACCTTTCTCTGCTTCAAATACAGCACCTTCAGGGCAAAGCTCTTCATGAGGAAGAAAAATTAATTTTGGCATTTCAACGCATTCCTAGTTATTAACTCATACAATTTTTATTATTATAGACACCTAAAACTCATCAACATTATGACCCGACATTGCGGTCTTAATACTCAAGTTCATCCGTCTTTCCACATAAAACTCTGCCGTTTTTTCAAGTGCCTTCATTGCATTAGTAATAACGTCATGATTATCCTGTTGTCTAGCGAACAACAAACGTTGCCTAGCTTCCAACAAACGCTCTTTTTCAATATTATCAAGCAACGTATCTGCATCTGCTTGCATAGCAGCATCTAATGCCTCCAACACACGATCTGCTTCTACTTGCACTTCACGCAAACGCCTAATTTCCATATCACCTTGCGCATTCTCCATCGACTCACGCAACATCGTTTCAATTTCATTATCCGTTAAACCATAAGAAGGCTTAATCTCTACCTGT
>CAYNGN010000348.1:3216-3470 GCA_964396615.1 uncultured Thiothrix sp.
TTCAGCACTAACATTCAACAAACCATCTGCATCCACTTGAAAGGTTACTTTAATACGAGCAGCACCTGCTGATAAAGGAGGGATACCACGCAATACAAATTTTCCTAGTGAGCGATTTGTTTCAACAGTGTCTCGCTCACCTTGTAAAATATGGATAGACATTGCTGTTTGTCCATCTTTATAAGTCGTAAACTCTTGCGCACGGGCAACAGGAATGGTGGTGTTACGACCAATCACCTTTTCAACCAAGCCGC
>CAYNGN010000349.1:0-3447 GCA_964396615.1 uncultured Thiothrix sp.
GCATTGTGTTCAGCTCCTCAGCAACCGTTTATGGTAACCCTGCCAGCGTGCCTATCCAAGAACATTTTCCACTCAGTGCCACCAATGCCTATGGGCGTTCCAAACTCTTTATTGAAGAAATTCTACGCGATATTAATCATGCAAATACAGACTGGAATGTTGCACTGCTGCGTTATTTCAATCCTGTAGGCGCACATGAAAGCGGACTTATTGGCGAAGACCCTAGTGGTATTCCAAACAATTTAATGCCGTATATTTCCCGTGTTGCAATGGGGCAATACGAAGCCTTATCTGTATTTGGTGATGACTATGATACACCTGATGGTACAGGTGTAAGAGATTATATTCATGTCGTTGATTTAGCAAAAGGGCATGTAAAAGCATTGGATGCTTTTGAGTATGAAGGTGAGGAAAGACTCTTTACTGTCAATTTAGGTACAGGTCAAGGTTACTCCGTACTAGAAATGGCACATGCCTTTGGCCAAGCTGCTGATAAAGAAGTCGCTTATAAGATCGTTGAACGACGTGCGGGTGATATTGCCACTTGCTATGCAGACCCTGCACTTGCCGCTTCATTCTTAGATTGGAAAGCAGAAAAAAATCTGCAACAAATGTGCCATGACACATGGAACTGGCAACAGCAGAATCCTAATGGCTATACGTTATAGTTATTTCTCTTAAATAATTTTTCGGCATGTTTCAAAAATAGAGCTAATAAAGTCGTAGCCTGTATGGAGCTTGCAGAATGCAGGTCAAATACCAATAATTCAGATGTTTACGATATGCTTCCTTGATTCCACAAGCTGCATCAAGACTACAAAAATGTTACCTTATATTGAACCATGCCAATTTTTCTAGCTACGAGGCTTCAGCCTCGTAGCAATTACACATCCAACATATCCATACTGCCAGCCTCACGCTCCACAGCAACAAGATCCCCTCGCAATGAATTCGTAAAGGCTTGGGTTATTTGTACATCAACAAACCGCCCTACTAAGTCTTTATCCCCTGCAAAATTAACCACACGATTATTTTCTGTTCTCCCTGCAACTTCTTTATCATCTTTTTTTGATAGACCTTCAACCAAAACACGTTGACGAGTATCTACCATTGCATGACTAATATCGGTTGCCATTGCTTTAATTCTTGCTTGTAAACGACTTAAACGCTCTTTTTTCTTTACTAAAGGAAAATCATCAATAAAACTTGCAGCAGGTGTACCTGGTCTTGCGCTATAGATAAAACTAAACGAATGATCAAAGCCAATATCCTCAATCAAACTCATCGTATCTTCAAAATCTTGTTCCGTTTCACCAGGAAAACCAATAATAAAATCAGAAGAAAGGCAAATATTAGGTCTAATTTCACGCAATTTGCGTATTTTTGATTTATATTCCATCGCCATATGACCACGTTTCATTGCAGCTAAAATACGATCCGAACCACTTTGTACAGGTAAGTGTAAATGACTGACCAACTCAGGAACATTTGCATAAGCTTGAATAAGATTATTAGAAAATTCAACAGGATGTGACGTGGTGTAACGAATACGTTCAATACCCTCAATATCAGCCACATAATGAATCAGTACCGCCAAATCAGCAATCTCACCATCATGCATTGGCCCTCGATAAGCATTCACATTTTGTCCCAATAAATTAACTTCCCGCACACCCTGAGCTGCCAACCCTGCCACTTCAGCAATTACATCATCAAACGGTCGAGACACTTCTTCACCACGTGTATAAGGGACAACACAGAAAGTACAATACTTACTACATCCTTCCATAATAGAAACAAAGGCTGATGCACCTTTTGATGATGCTTCAGGCAAATGGTCAAATTTTTCAATTTCAGGAAACGAGATATCAATAACAGGGGCTTTTTGCCGCCTTGCTTGTTGAATCATTTGTGGCAAACGATGCAAGGTTTGTGGACCAAACACCACATCAACAACAGGCATCCGTTTTTGTAAGGCCTCGCCTTCTTGGCTTGCGACACAGCCCCCCACACCAATAACAATATGAGGATTTTTTTCTTTAATTTTACGCCATCGCCCCAGCAGGGAAAAAACCTTCTCTTGGGCTTTTTCACGAATAGAGCACGTATTAAGCAGCAGCACGCTTGCCTCTGTTGGATCATGAGTAACTTCTAGTCCCTGCGCATCCTTCAATACATCCAACATTTTGGCTGAATCATATTCATTCATTTGACAGCCATGTGTTTCAATAAATACCTTGCCTACCATGATTATTACAACGTGTTAACAATAAAAAAAACATTATAAAGTATTAGACCATAAAGGGGTTTATAAAATAATTAATTAGGAGTAAATTGAGCCTGCATTCCCCTTATTTCATCAACATTAACATGGTGATATATAATAACCATTAGAGGAACCCCATGAAAAAAATACTTAGATCATTTTTACTTATCATTACTTTTTCCAGTATTCAAACAGTATATGCTGCATTCCCGATTGAAACCGTAGATGCCGTCTCAGAACGCTTTGATGTTATTGATATTAAACAAGGAAACTCACTTAAAATGCGAGTATGGCCAAGCCTAACATCAAAGATCGTTGTTGCTATACCCCATAATGCTCAATCCCTTACTTATAAAGGAAGCAAAGTCAAACAAGGCGAAAAAATATGGAAAAAAGTTTATTGGAGCAATAATGAAGGATGGGTTAATGCAAAGCACCTTCGGCAACATAAAGAGACAACCACTACGATCGTTAAACAACAACCTGCCCCCTCTACACCACTAACAAATACTCAAGCTCTCACTAAAAAACCCTCTGAAACAACGAATACTCAGACTAATGAAAAACACACTATTTTAGCCTGTGGTGGCAGCGCTCCTTTTTGGAATGTACATATGGATCTAACCGATAAGAAAATTCTGGTTAACTTACAAGATGGCAAACCATTCACCACCCCACTTAATAACAGGAAATGGGATATTAACAACAATGAAATGCTTATCACTGGAGGGGAAGATCAACATGCCATAAAAGCGATATTGAACAAAACCAATACATGCACTGATGGTCTCACTACACTTAAATACCCTTTTAGCGCGAATTTAACGATTGGAGACAATAAAAAAATTAGGGGGTGTTGCAGAACAATACAAAAATAACGATACAAGAATAATGCCAAAAGCCTTGTAGAAGCTTCCTTCTACAAGGCTTTATTTTCCAAGCTAACGTATTGCTAATTAGGGACTAATAGGCTGATTACTTGGGTTTGTTCCGCCACCAGTGCCACTGCTTGTGCCGCCACCAGTACCGCCAGTTGTTCCACCGCCAGTTCCACCGCCAGTTCCTCCGCCAGTGCCGCCGCCAGTGCCGCCGCCACAGCCAGCTCCACAGCCAGGAGCAGAGGCGGGGGCGGAGGGGCGGGGGGCGCGGGGGGGGGGGGGGGGGGGGGGGGGGGGGGGGGG
>CAYNGN010000350.1:0-2703 GCA_964396615.1 uncultured Thiothrix sp.
CATAACTACCTAGGGCCTGTTTTTGGCATCATGCTAGTGCTGATGTTATTTTCTCTGCCATCTCACGTGCTGCGACTATTGCTGTTGCTGACATTGCTTGTGGTTGCCATGATTGTCGATAATCACCATTAACTTGTACATGTCCAATGGGTTCGCAAAAGCTTGTACCTGCTTGATGACGTACGGTGAGTTGAGTGATTTCATAGTCAAAGTCGATAAAGCCTTCAATAATGACCTTTCCTGCGCCTGTACGTCCACCTTCCTGTGCATAGTTCCATGCTGTTTCAATATCATGGTTAGTTTTAATCGTGCTTTGCCCTTTACCTGATGAGCTCATAATGGGCTTAATCACACAGGGCATACCAATTGCTTCAATGGCTTGGTCGAACTCAGCGCGGGTGGTCGCAAAGCGATAAGGTGAGGTTGGAATACCCAGTTCTTCTGCGGCTAAGCGGCGTATGCGTTCACGGTTCATGGTTAAGTGTGCTGCCCGTGCAGAAGGAATAACAGTGAAGCCTTCTTTTTCTAATGCGACCAGCGTATCCGTTGCAATGGCTTCAATTTCAGGGAGGATATAATCAGGTTTCTCTTGTTCAATAATGTCACGTAACGCAGCACCATCCAGCATAGAAATGCTGTAGCTGCGATGTGCAACTTGCATCGCGGGGCTATTTTCATAGCGGTCAATAACAATTACTTCGACACCAAGACGTTGTAGTTCAATAACAACTTCTTTGCCTAGTTCACCTCCTCCACAAAAGAGTACACGTGTTGCTGTAGGGGAGAGAGGAGTGCCAATACTTGTCATAGTATTATTCCTTTGTTATTGGTTGTTGTGAAGGAGAGTTAATGTGCAATAGAAGTGCACAGAATACGGAGGATAGAACATCCCCCGTAAGGTGGTCAATGCTTTTACTTGAACGAACTATCTAAACCAAACATAGGACGTAATTTTGCGCCTATCCATACACCAGGAAGTGCAGCAAATAGCCAAATCCAACCATGTAAGCTAAAGGTTGCAACGCCTGAGAAGAATGCGCCAATATTACAACCAAACGCTAGACGTGCTGAGTAACCCATGATAATGCTGGCAATGATAGTAGCAATAAAGGTTTTAAGCGGTAAGCTTGCTTTAGGGGCAAATTTCTTTGCCCAAATAGCGGCTAATAATGCGCCTAAAATAACGCCCATATTCACTACTGATGTAGTATCCATAAAGACGCTGTTTTCGAGAAGTTCAGCGCGGTTTTCCCAGTATTCTACTTCAGGAGTGAAGCCAAAAAACTGTGATGTTTTTGCACCCCAAAGCGAGAACGCAGAAACCACACCCCAAGGTGCGCCCGTAATTAAAGTGGTTAGCCAGTTCAATACTGCTAATGCGCCAGCACCAACAAAAATAGGCCAAGGGCCAATGAAGAAAGTTTTCCAACCACGATCTTCAGCTGATAATCCGCGGTGTTCTTCTTCGCGCTCTAGACGTACCTTACAAGGTGTTGACTTACCGAATTTAGTGAGCAGGACGATGGCTAAGATAATAAAAGCAAGTTGTCCAGCAGCTGCTGGAAACCAGCCATATTCTGCAACCAGTGAGAAACCATCTTCAGCGAAAACAGGCAGTTCTCCCCACCATTCTAGGTGTAATGTCGCTAAAAATGCACCAGCGATAAAGCCAAGTACAGTGATGACCATTTTAGTATCACCACCGCCCATTTCATACAAGCATCCTGATGCACAGCCATCAGCGATTTGCATGGAAATACCAAAGACAAAGGCACCAATAATCATTTGCATACTAATGGGCGATACCATTGCTTCAGGGTCGGCAAGGTATTCAGTGGCAAATAAAGGTGCGAACAAGAGGGTTGCAACCGCTAACATAACAAGCTGTGCGCGCATACCTGTAATATCGCCATAGAGCATCAAACGGCGGTAGGAGCGTCCAAAGCCAAAAGAGGTGTGGTACAGTGTCATGCCAAAAAGGACACCGATAATAAGCATAGCGGGTAATGTCATTTCACTGCTACTAATATAAAGCGCGATACTACCAAGCACTAATAGGATTAAACCTATTAGCATAGGAATCGAATGAATTTTCTTCGTCATTCCTAAGGGGGATAATATGGTGGTGGTTGCCTGATTCATTTTTTCTAATTTCTCCTAACAATTTAACTATTCTAAAGATTTCAAAGACTGTGGTTTGTGTTGCATTTAAATACTTGTTTTCTATGAAGTATGATGTTCCTTTTCTCCTGTCATAGAGTCTCCAGTTGCTGGGGTGGGGATAGTGTGCAATCGTGGGGTTTTTGTTGCCAACGAGAACATTGAATGTCATACAACGTATAATCACGCTTTTCTTGCTTGGCCTGTTGCAATAATTGACGGGCTTTTTGTTCTTCTTTACTGATATTTGTCATTTCTGTATTGCTTTCATTATCAGTGTTATCATCAAGAAAATAAGGGTAAATAACCTGCTGATAAAAATGATCAGGCTCAACACGAATCGTTGCACTAGCCTGTTGTTCTGGTGTGAGCTTTAAAAAAAGCTCAAGTGTTTGATTGGGGTGTAAACGGCTATCCGCCTTTTGTTGTAACTGTTGCTCTGTGTCCAAATATAACTGCCGTTGGATAATATGTTGTTTTTGTTCGTTGTTGTCTGATGTTAGTGTGACCACAATGCGTGGAGTGGCATAGGTTGGTAAAGCG
>CAYNGN010000350.1:2738-3445 GCA_964396615.1 uncultured Thiothrix sp.
CCTGTTGCTTCGCGTATTGCTTGAATTTTAAAGGCACGGCGAGTCATATCCGCATCATGGATACCTTTAAACTGATGAGAGCCGTTAGGCATATGACAACTTTGGCAGGTTGTGCCTTGTTTTCCCCATGAGGATTGTTGCCATTCTTGATGCGTGTTTTCCAAAAAAGTACCTGCTAATGTTAGGCCTTTGCTAAATTGATGGCAGGGGCTGCAAAACTCGGCCTGTTTAAACAGTGCCTTTTTTTGTACCTTGCCATGTGGGGTGGTGGGTTTTTCATTAGCCCCATGACGTTGGTGTTGACGTAAATGGCAACTGGCACAATCAATGCCTGTTCCCTGGTAATTCAATTGTTCGGTTTGCCATTGCTGCACTTGTTCACTGCGTGGTGTATGGCAAGTCAGACAGCTTTCACTGCTGTCTTGATCAAAATAATGGAGTTGTCCTAATAACCCCGAGGATGCTGCTTTTGCGTGCCAAGAACCTTGCCATTCCTTGTATTGTTTCTGGTGACAAAGCCCACAGCTTTTTGGTGATAAGTTATGAGTTAAAGGGTGATTTTTTTCGGGGGCTTTGCCTTGTAACGGAATGGGTAGTTGCCAGTAGTTATTAGCCCATAATGTCGTTGATAGACAAACTATGATGAGTAAAAACAACAAATATGTAGGATTGTTTCTTATCATAACGGAGGTGAATAACGAGGCGCT
>CAYNGN010000351.1:0-3432 GCA_964396615.1 uncultured Thiothrix sp.
AACAACCATTACCGTTTTTATTGCGTTTGCCATTGGCTTTGCGGCTATTTTTTACGCTAAAACCGACTTTTTTCAATAATAGATTCATTAATAAGGCAGGTTTGCGTTTCCATTGTTTGGGCAAATCAATCACATCCAAGGCAACGATTTCTTGGTAATGGCGACCTACAAATTTGACCAGCTTACCATTGCGTAAGTGTTGATGGGTATACGGTGTGCCATCCAGATAATCGTTGGTATAGCTTAATAATTTATGCCGTAATAAGAGGTTATGTTGTGCGCTAATAATACTTATACTGCTGCTTAGCTGATGTTTGCTAATATGGATAATTAAGGCTCTATCGGCTTGCATGATCTCGCGGCATTCGCATTTTTCAAGGGCGTGAATGGCATCCAGATGCAGGTAGTGGGCTTTTTGTTCGCTGCTCATTGCCCACTCGGTGAGTGGGTATTGTTGGCGAAACAGAAAGCCTGCATGTGAATCTTTGTCTTCTTGGGACACCGTTTCGGGATGATGAATTAAGATTTTATCCAGTTGTTTAAAGCGTTCGCTATTAATTTCATTACTCTCGGTTTTAGCCTGCTCACGACGTTGCTGCTGGGCTTTCTTGGCTTTTTCGGTGTGCCCTATAGAATCGTTATTGATAACGATTTGATCAATTGGGCGGTGCTGAAGATGAACGCCCATTTCTGCTAAACGCTGTAGAAAATAACGCTTGTAGTGATTTTTATTGTCACGCCGACTGTATTCACAGGTTTGATAGAGAGTGATTAATTGGTCACTGGTATGGGATCGCTCTTGTTCAAGTCCTGTAACAAATAGGGTGCGTTCAAAGCGTTTAATCACCGCTTGACCAATTTCTTCGGGAATGCTCGGCATATGTGAATACACCGAACGTTCATCATCAAGGCAAATAATCCATTGATTGTCGATAAGCGAACGTAGCCGTGCTAGCATTTGAATGCCTGTATCGGAATCAGGCATATTGCGCCCATTGGGAAATACCCCAAAACAGCAATGCATATGATTTTTCAGTGAAAACGATATGCCAATGGCAACAGCGGGAGAAAGAATCAGCACGTCATAGTGTTGAATTAAATCAGGC
Organism: uncultured Thiothrix sp.; assembly: GCA_964396615.1. Lineage (GTDB taxonomy): Bacteria > Pseudomonadota > Gammaproteobacteria > Thiotrichales > Thiotrichaceae > HyVt-477. The sequence continues at coordinate 1,107 of CAYNGN010000351.1, forward strand.
TGTTCCATTAACGCTTGAGCTTCAGACGTGTTTTTGGCGGTAATGATGCCAATAGACTTATCAGGATACATAGCAGATAAAACGTCATAACGTGATTGACAATAACCTGCGCTGGATGAACAAATAACAATGCGTTTTCCTGCATTAATGGCTTCGATGTGTAAGGTGTCACTGGCGTGTTGGCGGGCGATGTAGTTTTTCCCCGTCAATAAATCCACGTTGATCTTGCGCCACGGTTTGGCTTCATTGATTAATCGAAAAGGCGCTTCGTCATTGAGCAATATACTCATTAAAATATCGGTTTCACGTCCTGCATGAGCATCCATTGCAATCACATGTTGCGCGTGTTGGCAGATTTGCTTGGTTGCCTCCAATACTTCTTCTTGATGTTGGGTGACTGAATCGACCAACATAGTGGCGATGGATTGGGATTCATCCATGATCACAAATTGATACTGGGTTTTTAACGCGGGAAATTCGTGGAGAAGGGTTCTAAAAAACTGCAAGGTACCGACTACGCGTTGTGCCATGATCTCGGCTTTGGCACGGTTAGGCTCACTGAGTACCTCTTTATAAAAATTCGCACCCAGTTCTTTTGCCATGGCACGATTGAGTTTTTCGCGTGGGGTGATAATGGCAAAACAGGCGTGTTGACCGAGATCATTAAGTAGATTTTTAATGGCCGTGGTTTTACCACAGCCCATTGGTGCTTTAACAATTAAGCCTTTACGAATGGGCAATACATCACGTATGGCATCGCCTAAAAAAATTTGGTTAATGGTTTTGCTGAGCGGCTTAACAACAGGCGCACGATTTTCGGGTGCTGTTATCAATGAAACAATGCGTTTCATCGTGGCGATTAAATCCATAAGAATATCCTTATTTTTCTTATTTGCAGGGTCTTCTCAATCCTGAGGATGCACTTTTTTTACGCGCACTCAGGCGTGGAATGGATAGCCATTCTAGTGAGAAGACGCTTTTTTTAGGCGCAGGAAACCGCTTTCATTGATTATTTTAAAGTGAAAGAGCGTATTTTTGCGCTAAATAAAGGGTTCTTAGGGCTTAATGCCGTTGATAACTTGTTGAAAGTAACGGGTTTTTAGTGGGGTGATTGCCTTTGTAATGAAAATGGCAAGTAGTAGATGCATCTGAGTGATGCTGTGGGTATAATTCGTTTAGCATTGATCAATATCCTTTAGAAGATGATGGATGCTGTCCTGTCGAGCTGGCAAAAGCTTGGCGGGACACCTCATTTAATACAAGTGTAACACGCATACTATAGTGCATATTTTGGGATATGCAAGCGGTGTTGTTGAGATTGAGTGATAAATGTTCAGCCTGTTTCCAAACTAATGATTGGTGGTTGATATTAGGTAGTTTTTTGTAGAGTATTCTTTATTTCGTTTAATAAATTCTGTGCTTTGTTATCAAGTTTCTCACCATAAGAATAAAATGCATCATCATCATAGCCAATGTAATGAAGGTCGTCATCGCAGCAACTATCGCAGTAAGGCTCATCGCGATCCCTATCATTTGTATATTCGCTTTTTGTAGGAATTATACAGTGATGCTCTTTTACTTGTTCAGCTGAAGTAAGTGCCTTTTTATAGTCCTTCATATCGAAAAAACATTTTGCCTGATGGTAATAAGAGGTTGCTAGCTCTGTATGTTTTTGGTGATAGAGTATGCGTCCTATTTTTATAGATTTTTCGTAAAAATATAATGCATCATCATACTTACATATAGAATGATAGATTAATCCGATATTATCATAGCTTGTTGCTACCTCAAGAGATTCTTTATCTATTATTTTCCATGTTTTGAGAGATTTTTTGTAATACTTTATTGTATTTTGGTAATCCTTCATGCTCTGATAGGTAATTGCTATATAATTATAATTTTCGGCTATAGATGTTTTTTTATCTACTATTTTCCATATTTCGAGGGATTTTTTATAACACCGCTGTGCACAAGTATAATTTTTGCCATGAAGATAAATAAACCCTATTCTGTTATAACTTATCGCAATATCAGGATGGTTTTTATCTAATACATTCTTTAGTATTTTGTTAGCTTTCAACTCATGATCTAACCCTAAAGTATTAGCATTATTTTTACTATAGCCAATATTTGAAAAAATACTTTCATTGCTTAAACTATCTGATAATTGTTGAAATAATTTGGCAACCTGTTTATTATTTTCCCCTGAACAAATATCTAATATAGAGGATTTTATTTCTGTTTCAAAGATAAAGTCCATGGCATTAAGACTAGGCTGTTCACTTTCCTCAAAAACGTCCCCATTTTTTTCATACAACAACCATGT
>CAYNGN010000352.1:0-1954 GCA_964396615.1 uncultured Thiothrix sp.
TATTGTGAAGCACGACTAATCGCAGAAACACGCAGACCATAAGCATCGTTTAGCGAAAAAGGGGTTGGTACATAAGGCTCCACAATCGCCACACGACATCCTTGCTTGGCTAATAAACATCCTAGAGTAGCGCCAACCATGCCACCACCTGCAATCACTACATCATAATCAAGCTGTTCTTTGGTCAACTTATATCACCTTACAGTTATTATCATCTTACAAAAGTCGTACACGTAATACGCCATCAATATCACTCAACAAACCAAAGGTATCCGCATCGACCTTGCTATCCACATCTATCAAGGTATAAGCAACATCACCTTTAGAATCATTGATCATATGATGAATATTAATCTTAGCATCACCTAAAATACGTGACACTTTACCCACCATATCGGGCACATTACGATTAATCATCGCAATCCTTGCTTCTCCTTTACGTGCTAATTTCACATCAGGGAAATTGACTGAGTTCTTAATCCGCCCCTCTTGCAAATAATCACGCACTTGCTCAGCCACCATCGTGGCACAATTCACTTCCGCCTCTTGTGTTGACGCGCCTAAATGCGGTAAAGCAATGACTCCTTTACGGCCTTTAATTTCATTGGATGGGAAATCACACACATAAGCATGCAGCTTGCCATTATCAATCGCGGCACAAACGTCATGATCATTCACAATACCATCACGGGCAAAATTCAATACCACCGCATTATCAGGCATCAGTTTAATGCTTTCAGCATTGATTAAGTCTTTGGTACTTTCCAATAAAGGCACATGAAACGTAATAAAATCAGAAACCTGAAGAACCTCCTCCATTGAGTCAACAGGCTTCACATCTGCTGACAATTGCCATGCATACTTAATCTGGATTAAAGGGTCATACCCCACCACATTCATGCCTAATGCACGCGCCTTATTCGCAATCCGCACACCAATCGCCCCTAAACCAACAACACCCAATGTTCTCCCTGGCAATTCAAAGCCAGCAAACTTCTTTTTCCCTGCTTCAACTTGCTTTGCAAGCGCTGCATCATCACCCTCAAGACCATCAACATAAGCATTCGCCTCAACCAAGTTACGACATGCCATCAGCATACCTGCAATGACAAGTTCTTTAACCGCATTTGCATTCGCACCAGGGGCATTAAACACCACTACGCCTTGATCACTCATACGGTCAATAGGAATATTATTCGTCCCTGCTCCTGCGCGACCAACGGCTAATAATGAAGGCGGAATATCCATATCATGCATTTTATAAGAACGCAGTAAAATAGCATCAGGATTATCGACCTCATCACTCACACTGTAATACTCTTTAGGTAACAGTGATAAGCCTTTTTCAGAAATATTGTTTAAGGTTTTAATCGTATAACTCATAAGTAACATCCTTTATTTACAGTCTTTAAAAATCGCTTATATACTCGCAATACTTTCGCCAATAGCAACCCCGCCTGCAACGCAATGAAAACGATGGATTAGCGAAAATATTGATCTACTTGCCTTCTGCAAAATCCTGCATAAAGGTAACGAGTGCATCAACACCTGCTTGTGGCATTGCATTGTAAATACTAGCGCGCATTCCACCAACAGTACGATAACCTTTTAGTGTCATCAAACCACGCTCAGCTGCCCCTGTTAGGAAATCTGCATCGTATTTTGCATCGCTTAACGTAAAGGGAATATTCATCCATGAACGGCATGCCTTATCAACAGGACTATGATAAAAATCTGCACCATCAATCATCTCATACAACGTTTGTGCTTTACGGTGGTTAATCTCAGCCATTGCCGCTAAACCACCTTTATCCTTTAACCAACTAAAAACTAAACCTGCAATATACCAGCCATATGTTGGTGGCGTGTTATACATTGATACGGTTTTCACATGCGTTGCATACTGAATCATAATGGGCGTACCCGCTCGCGCCTCCCCCACCAAATCATCACG
>CAYNGN010000352.1:1968-3430 GCA_964396615.1 uncultured Thiothrix sp.
CCTCACGAATAATCACAATGGTTAATCCCGCTGGGCCAATATTTTTCTGTGCGCCCGCATAAATCATGCCAAACTTCGACACATCAATAGGACGCGATAAAATCGTCGATGACATATCAGCGACTAAAGGCACATCACCCGTATCAGGAATCCAATCAAACTCGACCCCGCCAATGGTTTCATTCGGTGTGTAATGCACGTACTTAGCATCTGCATTCAATTTCCAACTGGAAAAATCAGGAATAGTCGTAAAATGACTCTCTTCAGATGAGGCAACAACAGAGACATCACAAAAACGCTTTGCCTCAACAATCGCTTTTTTAGACCAAGCCCCCGTATTCACATAATCAGCCTTACCTTTGCCATCAGCAATAAGATTAAGCGGAATCATCGAAAACTGGCTACTGGCTCCCCCTTGTAAAAACAATACCTTATAATTATCGGGGATCGCCATCACTTCACGTAAATCCGCTTCTGCCTGTGCTGCAATCGACATAAACTCTTTGCCACGATGACTCATTTCCATCACCGACATACCACTCTCACCCCAATTTTCCATTTCTTGTTGTGCAACTGCTAAAACATCAGCAGGCAACATAGCAGGCCCTGCACTAAAATTATAAATCTGCGTCATTTGCTTTTCCTTGTGGTTTGTAATGTTATAACTTTCTAAAGGGGCAACATAATACAGCATTGGCAAGATAATTCATGCTCTACTCAATATGACCTTATAGCGTGATTAATTTTTAATCTACTTAGTAACACAGTATTATGCCGTACAACCAAAAAATAATAATAAAAGTGATAAAAAAGACCAACAAGGGGGCAATAAATAATGCACAACATGAACATGCTACAAGCACAACAAACAATACTTCATTTACTCACACAATCAGAAGCAGTACTACAAGACTTACTTGCGGGTCATCATGACATTAATACCGATATGCATGCCGCTAACAAACAGCGCAACCTACAAAAAAATCATAAAAAAACCATAAAATACACATCATTAGCAAGAAGAAATGCCATACTCAGCAATGAAAGACAAAAAGTAGCCAATATGGAAATGGTCATTGCCGTCGTTGGTACGATGAAAGCTGGAAAATCCACCATTATTAATGCAATGGTTGGGCAAGAAATCTTACCCAACTGTGAACTCCCCATGACAGCCTTGCCCACGCTAGTCACGCACAAAAAAGGCCAAACCACCCCCACTCTCAGCTTTAAACAAATACAGCCATTAATGCAGCTACGTAAAAAAATCATCGCACGCCTAAAAACAAAAAATACAGCAATAACACAACAACCGTCTTTTATACACTCTCAGGCGGGTCAACACTTAAGCGCACAATTACAAAATGACATCCTTCCCCCCATTGCAACACGATACGAAGGACAGGCTGCTATTTTTAATATCCTACAACACGTCAATGACCTAATGCGGATGGCAAAAGCACTT
>CAYNGN010000353.1:0-1051 GCA_964396615.1 uncultured Thiothrix sp.
CGCCGAATAAATCGTATCTAATTCGCGAATACAGGTTGGGCTGGTGACATTAATCTCAGTAATGTAATCACCAATAACATCCAAACCGACAAACATGAGCCCTTTTTCACGTAATACGGGGGCTATATGTCGGCATATTTCAAACTCACGCTCAGTCAGATCAACGCCTTTATAACTCGCCCCTGCTGCTAGATTGGCTCGACCTTCATCCTTCTTGGGTAAACGCGCCAAAGCATGGGGAAAAGGCTCACCATCAATCAGTAAAATACGCTTATCGCCTTGCTTATATTCAGGCAAAAATTGCTGTGCCATCACCATACGCTGACCATAATCGGTAATCGTTTCAAGAATGACATTACGATTCGCATCATCGGCGTGAATCTGAAAAATCATCGTCCCCCCCATGCCATCAAGCGGTTTAACCACAATGCTTTGTTGTGGCTGTGCATCATGGAACTGCTTAATACGCTCCATATCACGCGTTACAATCGTTGCGGGGCAATACTCGGGAAACCATGTGGCAAACAGTTTTTCGTTCGCAGAACGAATCGCATCACTACGATTGACCACCAACAAGCCTTTGCGCTCAGCGAGTTCCAAGATATAAGTGCTGTAAATATACTCCATATCAAAGGGAGGATCTTTACGCATCAACACAACATCCAGTTCATCTAAGGCAATGGTTTTATGCTGACCACGCTCAAACCAAGTGATAGGGTCATCTTCTACGGACAAAGTACACGCATTCGCATAAGCAACACCTGCATCCACAAATAAATCATGCTGTTGCATATAATACAAAATCCAACCACGCCGCTGTGCTTCCAGCATCATCGCAAACGTGGTGTCTTTTTTAATGGTAATACTTTCAATGGGGTCCATTACAATCCCAATACGAATCGTTGTACTCATAAGGCTTTCTCGTTATTCACAAAGGCAATGGGCTGGGTAAGAAATTCACCATCAAAAAACACCTGCCCTTGTTCAAGACGAAGACGTTGCTCAACAAACCACTCAATCACCAAGGGATAAATAAGATGTTCTTGCTCAA
>CAYNGN010000353.1:1069-2622 GCA_964396615.1 uncultured Thiothrix sp.
CGTGCAGCAAGTCTTGTTGCATTATCATTGCCCTCAACTGCAACAGACACTTGAAGAATTAAGGGGCCACTATCTAAGGCAGGAGTCACAAAATGTACCGTCGCACCCTGTTGTAACTCACCTGCGTCTAAGGCACGCTGATGGGTATTTAAACCACGGTATTTCGGCAATAATGACGGATGAATATTTAACATGCGCCCCGCATAATGATGAACAAAATCATCACCTAACAAACGCATAAATCCCGCGAGTACCACTAGATCAGGAGTATATTCATCAATGGTTTGCTGTAAAGCCAAATCAAAATCATCACGGCTTTTATAGTCGGTATGCACAAGGCTAATAGCAGGAATAGTAGCCAATCGCGCCCGCTCTAAAGCATAAGCAGCCGCATTATTACTAATAACGGCTGCTATTGTTGCCTTGATCACACCTGATTGAACCGCCTCAATAATAGCTTGTAAATTACTCCCATCACCTGAAACTAAAACCACTAATGATAACGGCTTAGCCATTGATAAAGGCTACACAAGGTTCATCGGTATCACCTGCCTCAATATGACCAATCGGCCATGCCCCAATATCATCAAGACGCATGGCATTAATCAAATCTTCAACATATTGTTCTGGAACAACCACGGTCATACCAATACCACAATTAAAAGTACGCAACATTTCAGCGTCTTCAATATTGCCTTCTTTCTGTAACCAATCAAAAATAGCAGGACGCTCCCATGCCGTTAGATCAATCACCGCTCGACTATGTTTGGGCAAGACACGCGGTAAATTTTCGGTTAAACCACCGCCGGTTATATGCGAAATAGCATGAATATCGAATTGTTTAATCGCATGTAAAATAGGCTTTACATAAATACGCGTTGGCTTTAGTAATGTTTGTACCAATGTTGTATTTTCAAAGGGCATCTCTAAGCTCACACCTGATACCTCGATCACCTTACGCACTAATGAATAACCATTAGAATGTACTCCTGAGGAAGCCAACCCAACAACAATATCACCCTGTTGCACTTGCGCTCGATCCAATACCTTGCTTTTTTCTACCACACCGACAGAAAACCCTGCAAGATCAAAATCATCGCCCGCATACATACTAGGCATTTCAGCGGTTTCACCGCCTGTCAACGCAGCACCCGCCATTTCACAACCATCGGCAATGCCTTTGATGACAGCCTCTGCCACGTCTAAATCTAACGTGCCTGTGGCGTAATAATCTAAAAAGAATAAAGGTTCTGCGCCCAATACAACAATGTCATTCACACACATAGCGACCAGATCAATGCCAATCGTATCGTATTGACCCGAATCAATGGCTAAGCGTAATTTTGTCCCCACGCCATCCGTTCCTGACACCAGCACAGGCTCTTCATAATAAGAGGGAATTGACATTAAGGCACCAAAGCCGCCAATCCCACCCATCACTTCGGGTCGTCGTGTCCGTTTAGCATGAGGGGCAATACGCTCAACCAATGCACTCCCTGCATCAATATCAACACCTGCATCACGGTAGGTTAGCGAGTCTTTTTTCTCAGCCA
>CAYNGN010000353.1:2675-3415 GCA_964396615.1 uncultured Thiothrix sp.
ATCAATAATAAACTAAAGCCTAACAAAAGCCCCAATCTGTCGAAATGTGACAAGCTAATGAAGAAAAGTGACATAGCGTCACCTCTTATCAAGCCTATCAAAGGGATGTTTAATCGACTTTAAATAGCCTAAAACAGTGTAAATGCTTATAAAGTGCTATTTTTCGTCTAAAACTTAGCCATTTATCCATAATACCTTCCTCACTGGCATGAAAAATGCATAATCATTTGTGTAACACACACATAAAAAAAATTTGTTAATAATAATAAAATGGAAAGAATAATAATGAAAAAACAACAATCAGGTTTTACCCTTATTGAATTAATGATCGTCGTCGCGATTATTGGTATTTTGGCAGCGATTGCTGTTCCCCAGTATCAGAACTATATTGCCAAATCGCAAGTTAACTCTGCTTATGGTGAACTTTCAAGTCTCAAATCAGGAATGGAGGAGGGGCTTCTTGATGGAGATACGGTTGCAACCGCTGCTGATGCTGCAACTGCAACAGCGGCTGCTATAAACTATGGCTGGACAGACGGTTCTAATGTAATGTCAGTAACAGCCTTCGCGTTAAATAATGCAGCCTCCAATACAATGACGATAACAGGCACACTTGATAAAAATGTATCGGGAGCCGTTAAAAATGCAACTATTAAATTAGATCGTGATATAAATGGTAAATGGACATGTGAGACAGATGGTGTTGCCGTACAAGGTTATAAGGTAAAATTTGCACCAAA
>CAYNGN010000354.1:0-3402 GCA_964396615.1 uncultured Thiothrix sp.
TCTAAATTTGCAGGCGGTTTGGGTAATGACTGGACACCTGTGCGTGGCTTAGGCTCGCATATCAAAGGTACGAATGGAAAGTCGCAAGGGGTTGTGCCGTTTTTGAAAGTATCCAATGATACTGCTGTAGCGGTTAATCAAGGGGGTCGGCGTCGAGGCGCTGTCTGTGCTTATCTGGAAACATGGCACATTGATATTGAAGAATTTTTAGAACTACGCAAAAACACAGGTGATGAACGTCGGCGCACCCATGACATGAATACAGCAAATTGGGTGCCCGATTTAATGATGAAACGTGTCGCTAAGGAACAAAATTGGACATTATTTTCCCCTGATGAAACCCCTGACTTGCATGATTTGTACGGAAAAGCCTTTGAAAAACGCTATATTGAATATGAAGCAAAAGCGGCACGGGGTGAAATGCGTTTATCAAGAACTATTAAAGCGGTTGATCTATGGCGTAAGATGCTAGGGATGCTGTTTGAGACAGGTCATCCTTGGGTGGTATTTAAGGATCCGTGCAATGTTCGTTATACGAATCAGCATGTTGGCGTAGTGCATTCATCTAACCTTTGTTGCATGACGGCAGATCAACGCGTAGTGACGGATAAAGGTATTCTAACTGTCAAAGAACTCTATGATTTACAATGTAGCAATAAAGTCATTGGTTTAGACGGTATTTACAATGCCTCTAAAATGCTATTACCCCGCCCCAATGCCCCTATCGTAGCCATTGAAACCCGTGAAGGCTATTCACACAAAGTAACACCTGATCATAAAGTATGGGTAAAAGATAAAGGATGGGTAAAAGCACAACACCTCAAAATCAGCGATAAAATACTAACACAGCAACTAGAAGGACTATGGGGTAAAGAACACAACCCTGAACTCGCCTATTCAATGGGATTAATTGCAGGCGATGGGACTTTTTCAAATAAAAGCGTACACATTGATGTATGGGAACAAGATTTCCATTTTATTCAAGCGATTGAACACAAAGTTCATACCGTTTTAGCGGGTAATACCGTCTTAAACACAACATCAACCAACACCCCTGTATTTAACTTTAATAAACAGCATAAAAGAGCGCGTCTTTCTTCCGCACCACTTTATCGACTCTTAGAAAAGCAAGGACTTAACCCAAAAAACAAAACCAAAGTTCCTGAACTGATCTGGAAAGGTAGTCGTGAAACGGTTGCAGAATATCTGCGCGGACTCTATCAGGCAGACGGTCATATCCAAGCAGGAGGTGACATAACCACCTTAGTACTTGCCTCTAAAAACATATTATTTATCAAAGAAATACAAATTATTTGGGCAAACTATGGTGTAAAAACATCCATCAATAAAATGCGTGATGCATGCTTGCAACCCTTACCCGATGGTAAAGGTGGAACAAAAAATTATATGAGCCAAGCTCTCTATCGCTTACTCATTACCTCCATACAAGGCTGCCAGATTGCTGAAAGCATCCTGCATTTAGGCGAATACAAAAAATCTGAGGCTTGTGAAAAATATAAGCAAAACTTGAAAAAGAAAGGCTATCAACAAAAACGCTATGCCCATTTCACTAAACTCACCCCATTACCCAATGAAGATGCTTATTGCTTAACCGTTGATTCAGAAACTCATGCATGGACCGTGAATGGCTTAGTCACCAAAAATACGGAAATAACATTGCATACAAATGCTGAAGAAATAAGCGTATGCAACTTAGGATCAGTCAATCTAGCAGCACATACGACCAAAGATGGTCTTGATATGCCCCTACTAGAAAAGACCATCACCACCGCCACCCGTATGCTGGATAATGTTATTGAATACAATTATTACAGCGTTCCTCAAGCACGTCGCTCCAACTTACAACATCGTCCTGTCGGCTTAGGTTTAATGGGTTTTCAAGATGCTCTGTATAAACTCAATATTCCTTATGCCACCGAAGCAGCGGTTGAATTTGCAGATCGTAGTATGGAAGCCATTTCGTATTATGCCATTCAAGGCTCGAATAAACTGGCCAAAGAACGCGGCAAATATTCCACCTATGACGGCTCGTTATGGAGTCGCGGTATTTTACCGATTGATTCTTTAGACTTAATGGAACAAGAACGTGGCGAATACTTCCAAGTTGACCGCTCCAAAACACTTGATTGGGATAGTTTGCGTGAGAAGATTAAACAGCATGGTATGCGTAATTCGAATGTGATGGCGATTGCACCCACGGCCACCATTTCAAATATCTGCGGTGTCAGCCAATCCATTGAACCCACTTACCAAAACATGTACGTGAAATCGAATTTGTCGGGTGAATTTACTGTAGTCAATCCGTATTTGATCAATGAACTCAAAACCCTTAACTTATGGGATGATGTGATGATCAATGATCTTAAATACTTCGACGGCAGCGTACAACGTATTGACCGCGTACCTGAGGCAATTAAAGAGAAATATGCCACCGCGTTTGAGATTGATTCACGCTGGCTGATTGAAGCGGCAAGCCGTCGGCAAAAATGGATTGATCAAGGTGAATCACTGAATCTGTATTTAGCAGAGCCCTCAGGTAAAAAGCTAGATGATCTGTATAAATTGGCATGGGTACGTGGGCTAAAAACCACGTATTACCTTCGCACCTTGGGCGCTACGCATATGGAGAAGTCAGCGGATAGTAGCCAAACCGATGCAGCCATAGAAGCACCGAAAGTTTGTTCGATACTGGATCCTGATTGTGAGGCTTGTCAGTAACACCCGCTACTCAATAGTATGGACTCCTCCCCTTATCTCAGTAAATTTACTAAGCTTATAGGAAGTCAGTCATAACAAAAAGAGTCCATACCATGAAAAATACAAACAATTGCCAAGCATCTTAAACATAATAGTGTTAACAAAACGGCTGTTGCCTTAGCCAATAAACTAAGTGGCAAAAACTTCGTTCCAAAACGACTCAGAAATTAAGTTATCTGAGTCGTTGTGGGTTATTTTATAAAATTTTCCAGAATCCTTTAGTAGGCACATTAATTTTTATTGGCAGTTTTTCTAAATTGGGATATTTTTCTTTAAGTAATGGAATATCTGTTGCCTGTTTATCACTTATAAGAGGTTGAGCACCCACAGGAATTTTCATTCCAAAGAAGTTTTTCCCTGTAATCGTATGAAGATGCAGGTTACCAATATATTTTATTTCCCCTGCTTTAATTGCAAAATCGAAAGGTGTAGGTGGTGTTTTTGGTGATATATAGGCATATCCCCCCATCATTTGCCTAATAAATAATGTCCAGTTAGTAAGTTGGTAATCTCCAGGTGTTAACGGTATGACGAGTAAACGACCCTTTCTGTTTTTATTTTCAGGAAAATCATCAGGTACAGTGAACATAGCAAGTCCTAAAGCATCAAGTCGTGCTTCTTTGT
>CAYNGN010000355.1:0-3401 GCA_964396615.1 uncultured Thiothrix sp.
CAAGCAGGAAACACTCCTCTCAAGAAAGCAATACAACCCTTCTTAGTACTTACACTATAGTGCATTGCGTAGTATTGCCTGCGCACGACGAATATTCGATTTTACCGTTCCTAAAGGTTGTACAGTATATTCTACTATTTCCTGATGACTCATGCCGCGATAAAATGCCAGTGCTACTGTTTGCCGTTGTTTTTTGTTAAGTAATAAAAGAGCTGCTGTTATCTTACTCTTCATTTCTTCTTCCATTCTATCTTCAAAACGACTTCTTCAGCTAATTCTGGTCGTAAGACTATTTTTAGCGCCATGCCAAAAACACGATTAACCGTGCTATCGTAAAAAGCAGTCATTGCAGTATCATCACCCTCCGCAATTTCTGCTATCAGTAATGATAGGCTATCATGATCTTCGTTCATCGGCTTCACCTTGCACGGTTTTCGTAAAGTGGGCAAGTATACTACACCTGCTCGCTTTTTTTCATATGTGATGTTCATCATCATTATCATCGTTTGTCATCCTCATTTTATAATTATTATTGGCTACGTCGCTACTCTGAAACAAAATTCATTGCATAATACATTATAAAATAAGACATGTTCCTTCATTAGAGCCACCATTGAACCCTCATTCCTAAGTAAAACTTACGCAAAAAACGGTTCAATAGACCCATTAAAAATGGCTGTATAATTCTTTCCCTCATAGACGACGTACTTCAGTAACAAAAAATTTTAATAAGAAGCATAAGAAGCTTAATCCGCATTTCTCCCAAACTGGTCGTATTTTTAGGAAAAAATCAGCCCACTTCGACTATGCTCATAGCATCACAACAAAAATAGATGAGGGAACATGTTAAAGCAACTAGAAGTATTTATGATTGCTGCGTTGTTTATTTTATTAACCGCGATCATTCTAATTATTCATACAACACAGCGCGAACAGGAGTTCAAACAACACAACCAATATATCCAAAAAACCCTTGTGCATGGTGCTGCTTATGCAATCAATTTACAGCTACAAAATAAACAACGTCATATACGCTTGTTTCTTAATGAACATTCACCATTGCTTATCCAACTTACCCAACAGCCAAACAATGAAAATATCGCCAAGGATATAAAACAACGACTACAAAATCGTTTTCCTGATTTTTTCACTTACACACTATCAGATGCAAAAGGCATCCCCTTATTGTTTGATATTGACTCACTCGTTGGTGACATCTGCCAACGAGATCTCAGTAATTTCGCCCATTCGGTACAAAAGAGCCGTCGTAGCTTACAAAATAATGTATTTGTTCATCCAAAACATGAGCATTATCACTATGACATCATGATTCCTATACCAACAAACCCTAATGGTATGGGGATGAATATATTTTTCATCAGTTTTCACTTACAAGAAATCGCTAATAGTTTAAAAACACATGAAATTCCTGGGCAACAATTAATACTGGTAAAAAAACCCGAACCCACTTTAATTGAAGTCACCTCAAAAGGCGCAAGAGACAAACTCACACGTGAGCATCACTTAAACAAAGAAGAATTAAGCCTTATTCGAGCCAGCGAAAATATACCCAATACCAATTGGCGCTTAGTTAATTTGCCGAATACTGACTTTGAAAAAAAATACTTACGTAAATTATGGCAAGAAGCCTTTATTATTCTAGGTATTGTCACCTTCGCGTTAATTATTCTAATCATAGTATTAATTACTATTGCAAAAAAAAGAAAGTAATTAGGAACTAAAATCCACCACTCTTGATAAAACATAGGTACGTTAGCATAATGGACAAATACTTCCAGCTCATAACTGGAAAGATCAGCGTTCAAATCTCTGACGTGCCACCATACGCAACTTTTTCAGTAAGCAATCTTGCGTATAACTCAGCCCTTTTTTTTCACTCAGTAACAATAGCGCAAGAACTGGATCTTCTAGCAATAAAAGCGCTTGAAACTGCTGTTTTTCATCTTTAGCTGCTTTGGCATAATAATGTTCAAGATAAGTAACAAGCATGACATCAAGCTCTTTAAGCCCTCTACGGCATTGCCAACGTAGTGTAGATAGCTCATCACATTCATTCATCAGCTTAGCAATGCCTATAACTTACGCTTAATCATCAACTGCTTTATTTCTGTAATTGCTTTCGCAGGATTCAATCCTTTAGGACATGTATCGGTACAATTCATAATCGTATGACACCGATACAATTTAAACGGATCTTCTAGCGCGTCTAAACGCTCTCCTGCCGCTTCATCGCGCGAATCACTGATCCAACGATGTGCATTAAGCAACGTAGCGGGTCCTAAATAGCGGTCGCTATTCCACCAATAACTAGGACAACTAGTTGAACAACAAGCACACAAGATACATTCGTATAAACCATCAAGTTTTTTCCGCTCCGCTTTCGACTGTAAACGTTCTTTTGTCGGGGCAATTGCCGTTTCCGCTTTCATCCATGGTTCTACTGAAGCGTATTGCGCATAAAAATGACTTAAATCAGCAACAAGGTCTTTAATTACTGGCTGATGGGGCAAGGGGTAAATATCGACATCCCCTTTTATATCAGCAATGGGCTTAGTACACGCTAAGGTATTTTTGCCATCAATATTCATTGCACACGAACCACAAATACCTTCACGACAAGAACGACGTAAAGCAAGAGTGGAATCAACTTCATTTTTGATCATTAATAACGCATCTAACACCATTGAGCCACAGTTATCAGTATCTATTTCATAACAATCAGTACGCGGATCCTGCCTTGTTTCAGGGTCATAACGGTAAATAATAAAGATTTTTTTCTGTTTGGCCTCTTTTTCTGCTTTAAATACACGCCCTTGCTTGATAATAGAATTTACGGGTAATTTGAAATCCGCCATTGATTATTGCTCCTTAGTAAACACGCTTCTTCGGCGGAATAACCTCACAATCATCCGACAAGGTATACATATGCACGGGACGATAATCAAACGCAACCTTTCCTGTATCGTCAAGCCATGCCAAGGTATGCTTCATCCATTGCTGATCATCACGCTCAGGAAAATCTTCACGTGCATGTCCACCGCGACTTTCTTCACGATTTAAGGCACCCGCAATAATGGTTTGCGCTTGCGCCAATAAGTTTTCCAATTCCAACGTTTCCAACAAATCCGTATTCCATTGCATACCACGATCCGTAATCCCCACATCAGCAAACTGATCAAATACCTGTTGCATTTGCTCAACACCTTCTTGTAAAAATTCACCTGAACGAAACACAGCGGCATACTGCTGCATGGTGCGTTGCATTGTGTCACGAATACTGGCCGTACTATGTTTGCCTGATGCGTGACGGGTATGGTCAAAACGCCTCACTAACGCATTAAAAACCGTTGCTGGTAATTCTTTATGCGGTGTATTAGGAA
>CAYNGN010000356.1:0-3386 GCA_964396615.1 uncultured Thiothrix sp.
TGACTCATTTAACTACCCACATCATAAAGAAGCAGAGCTTAGGCGAATCAGCTATTACATTAAAAGAACACTATCCTGAGGCTCACGACCCAAGCCGCCCGCTTCAGTGGAGGCTCGTTGACTTAACCGCTGACCCAGCAATATAATAAAAAGAGGCGCATTGTGTAGAAATTATCTAGAATGAGCAAGACCCCATTAGAGATAGACGGCGATACTGCCAGAAATCGGTACACAAGTCATAGAAATGACCATAATTTTATCAGTGCAAAAATCTTTAATTATTTTTTATCTAAAATTTGTGCAAAAAACATGCAGCGCAGCATAACACATAAAAAAATTTTATCAAAAAAACATATTAGCTTATCAATCCTCTCTGCCTCGCTAAGAAATTATGAATGTGTAAAACTATAGTATAAATAATTACTTTCGCTTTTCTTAATTTCGCACTAAATTTCCATATCAGGCTATACTCGCCCATACCCAAGCGCTCAACAACACCAAATTTAAGGGCAATTTAGTGATATGACACATCGACTAAGCCACAATAACTAGGATTTTAAACCCATGTACTTAAAAGCAAAAATAATACATATCCTGCTATTTTTTATCGCTTTAAGCTTTCTTGCCAGTTGTGAAGAAGAAACAAAAGCGACACAGGCAACAAATATAAACATAGCCACAACCTCCCAGTCATCAGAGTCAAAAAACCCTACATGGGGAAACATGATTGCGCAACATACCCAAGGTGTTATCTCAAACAACACGACCATACGCATTATTTTCAATCAAGATGCCATTGATAAAAGTAATATTGGTAAAAGCGCCAATAGCATCCTTGCCTTATCACCCATTATAAAAGGCAATGCCATCTATGAAAGTACACGTGAAATAATCTTTATGCCTGAAACAAATTTCACGTCAGGTCAACGTTACACCACTACATTACAACCCAATAATATTGCTGGCATATCCTCCACTGCAGCACCTTTTATTTTTAACTTTGATATCCTTCCGTTGGAATACGAAGTGAAAATTCTTGGCTTAAACCAGTCAGCTAATGATGCCAATAGCATGACTATTGAAGGTGAATTACTCGCCTCTGATAACCTGCAAGCAGATCACGTCAAAAAAACGCTCCAAGCAACACGACAAGACAAAACATTAAAAATAGCATGGACGCATAGCAATGATAGTAAAAAGCATCGCTTTATCATCAAAGACATTACGCGAGAAAAATTCGCCACGGATGTAAAACTCACATGGAATGGAAAACCGATTGGTGTTAATACCCAAGGCAAGCAAGAAATTACTATTCCTGCCCTGCATGTGTTTAATATTCTCGCCACTGAAATTGTCAAAAACGACAAAGATAAAGCCTATATTCGCATTAACTTCTCTGACGAAGTAAACCCCTATCAAAACCTTAAAGGTTTAGTCCAAGTCAAAAAGAAAAGTAGTGATGATGACGATGAAAAGGGCGAACAAAAAACCACTATCAGCATTGAAAACAATGCTATTAAGGTTTATCTCAAAAAGAGTGCTGTCGGAAAATATACCGTTACGCTCAACCAAGGCATTAGCAGCATACATAATAAAAGCCTGAGCAAGCGTAGTGAATACACCGTAGAATTTGGCAAAACCAATCCTGCTGTACGCTTTACCAGCACAGGCTCAATTATGCCTGACAACAGCAAAGGCACGTTAGAAATCCCTTTTGAAGCGGTTGGAGTCAATGCGGTTGATGTTACCGCCTTTCTAATTAATCCGAACAATATCCAGCAGTTTTTACAGGTCAATACCCTATCAGGCGATGACGAACTCGGTCGTGTAGGGCGTTATTTATGGCATAAAAAAATCCCCCTCAACCCTGCCAGTCCTAACCAATGGAATCGCTACTCGTTCAATGCCAGTGAACTGGTCAAAGCACATCCAAATGGACTTTTCCGACTCGAGGTGAGTATAAAACGCCAATACTCAACCCACGATTGTCCTAGTGGAACACAAGCCCCTAACTCACCTATTCCTGTATTAAAAAATCACGAAGATAATAACCTCACCCAAGCCAGTGGCTGGGATGGCATTGAACAATATGAGCAAGAAGACGACTACAATTCTGGTTGGAAACACCGCCATAACCCCTGTAGTGCGGCATATTATAAGCATCAAGACGAACGCACTAGTGACAGCCAAAACGTTATTGCCAGCAATATCGGCCTGCTAGCTAAACGCGATGCCCACAATACACTCAAAATCATTACCACCAGTCTTGACCAAGCCAGTCCATTAGCCAATGTCAATCTCAGCATTCTCAATTTTCAAGGTCAAGAACTGGCAAAAACACAAAGCGACGGCAAAGGCTTCGCTACGATCAAACTCAACGCTACCCCCTTTCTACTGATTGCTAAAAAAGGCAATGACACTGCCTACCTTAAACTCAATAACAAAACAGCCCTCAGTATTAGTCACTTTGATGTTGGTGGTGAAAAAATTCAAAATGGATTAAAGGGCTATATTTATGGTGAACGCGGTGTATGGCGACCTGGCGATGATATTTTCCTCACCTTTGTCGTACAAGATAAAAATAAAACACTGCCCAAAAGCCATCCTGTGACCCTGCAATTATTTGACCCTGAAGACAAACTAAAACAAACCGTTACTAGCAAAAACTCAGTGGGTGGCTTCTATACCTGCAAACTTAAAACGGCCGAAACAGACCCTACAGGAAAATGGCTCGTCAAAGCCCATTTAGGTGGCAGCACTTTTTCCAAAAGCCTAACGATTGAAACCGTACGCCCCAACCGCCTCAAAGTTGAACTCAATTTTGCCACCGAAGCCCTGCATGGTTATGAAACCTTACCCACGGCAACACTCTTTAGCCAATGGCTACATGGTGCTAGTGCAAGTCACTTAAAAACAGATGTCTCCGTACGTTTTCGTGAAAAGACGACACAATTCACCCAATTTACAGATTACCGCTTTGATGATCCTGCGCGCAAACTCGATAGTTCGGATCAAAAACTACTTGAAGGTCGTCTTGATGAACAGGGCAAACTAACGTTTGATAAAAATTTCAAACCGAAATCATTACCTGCAGGTATGCTCAGTGCATGGTTTACCACACGTGTCTTTGAACAAGGCGGCGCGTTTAGCATTAGCAAACAGTTTATGGATTATCACTATTTCCGTAACTATGTTGGTATTAAAATCCCCAAAGGAGATACCGCACGAAATATGTTGCTGACGGATAAAAAACATACCCTTAATATTGCCAGTCTAAGCGCCAAAGGCGATCCCGTATCACTAGATCAAGTACAGATCACACTGTACAAAGTAGATTGGAAATGGTGGTGGGACAAATCAGCCGATTCACTTACCGAATATGCTGA
>CAYNGN010000357.1:0-3379 GCA_964396615.1 uncultured Thiothrix sp.
ATTGGGTATATCTTAAAACGTTTTTTTGAAAAGTGCTAGGTACTCAATGTGAGTCACAGCAGGAAAAATTCTTATTGATGGGCAAGATATTCGTCATGTCAGCCAAAACAGCTTACGCCAAGCCATTGGCATCGTACCGCAAGATACGGTGTTATTTAATGAAAGTATTTTCTATAACATTCAATATGGCGATCCCAATGCCAGCAAATCTGACGTTAAGCAAGCAGCTAAACAGGCGTATATTAATGAATTTATTGAAAGTTTACCCAGTGGCTGGGATACCGTTGTTGGAGAACGTGGTCTAAAACTATCAGGAGGTGAAAAACAACGAGTCGCCATTGCTAGAGCCTTATTGAAAAAACCGGCGATTCTTATCTTTGACGAAGCCACGTCATCACTCGATACCGCAACTGAACAGGCTATTCAACAAACCTTGCAACATATTTCAGGACAACAGACCACCTTGGTCATTGCCCATCGGCTATCAACCATTGTTGAAGCAGATCAAATCGTAGTGATGGATCAAGGCAAAATTATCGAAAGAGGGACACATCAACAATTGCTGGATGCAAAAGGAACGTATGAAACTATGTGGCAAAAACAACAAATAAAATAAATATTTTATAGCGCTGACGAAATTGAGTGTTTCTAGAAAAATTTTGGCAAAAAAAAGGGTCGGCTTTACCGACCCCGCTGTCTGAAAAGATAAATGACCTAGCCTGCGGCAGCCTGCTTCTCCACTTCTTTTCTAACATTTTCCATATCAATCTCTTTTACTTTACCAATAACATCTTCTAATTGACTTGCTTGTAACGCTCCAGCCTGAGAAAACAAGACAATTTCCTCACGAAAAATCATTAGTGTAGGAATCGAACGAATTTGAAAATGCGAACCTAATGCTTGCTCTGCTTCGGTATCCACTTTACCAAAAACAATATCTTCATATTTTTCTGATACAGCTTCATAGGTAGGTGCAAACGATTTGCATGGACCACACCATTCCGCCCAAAAATCAATAATGACAATATCATTACTCTTAATGATCCCTTCAAACGTCTGTTCTGTAATATCAACTGTAGCCATTGCTACGTCCTCCTCATAGTGTATCTATTTATAGTGTTTTATAGTTAAAGCGGGTTAATATACAGCAGAATATAGGCTTATTCTAACGAAATACACCGCCTATTCCCCCCAGCGCGCCAATAACTCATGCTCAATCCCGACATGATCTAGGATTCTTGCCACCATAAAATCAATAATATCGTCTAAAGTATCAGGTTGATGATAGAAGCCAGGATTAGCGGGCATAATCGTCACCCCCATCTGTGACAGCTTCAGCATATTCTCTAAATGAATCGTCGAAAACGGTGTTTCTCGTACCACCAAAATAAGTGATTTTGCCTCTTTAATCGCCACATCACAGGCTCTTTCCAGTAAGTTTTTACTGCTACCCACCGCAATAGCAGATAGCGTACCTGTCGTACAAGGACAAACCACCGTTACATCTGCTACACCCGAACCACTAGCAATCGGAGCCATCCATTGTTCACGTTCAAACACTTGAATCTGCCCTTCTTCAGCCTCATACAATTCTGTAAAAAACACTTGCATGTCTTTTGCACGTGCAGGTAAATTAAGGGCTGTTTCCATCCTAATAACAATCTGTGCTGGGCGTGATAGCAACAGATAAATCGTCGCCTTCGCATTCACTAGCTCTTCTAATAAACGCAAGCCATACTCAGCACCCGAAGCTCCTGTCATAATTAGCGTAACCGTCTTTCTACTCATCATGCTTTCTTCTGCTTTAGTGCATCCAATACCTTTTCATGAATCCCTCCAAAACCGCCATTACTCATAATCAACACATGCTGAGCATCGCTATCAGCGGCAATATCGTGCACAATGTCGTCGATATGTTGTAACAACACTCCCTTAGCTCCTAATTCCTCTAACACCTCATCCATGCCCCAATCTTCACCTTCAGGCTGATACAAAATGACCTCATCAGCAAGTGACAAGGAAGCGGCTAATTTGGCTTTATGTACGCCCATCTGCATGGTATTAGAACGCGGTTCCAACACGGCGGTTATTTTATGTGACCCTACATTGGCACGTAAACCTTCCAATGTCGTCGTAATCGCTGTCGGATGATGCGCAAAATCATCATAAACCCGTATACCTTCTACGTCACCACGCAACTGCATACGACGTTTCACACCTTTAAATTCAGCTAATGCGGCAATCGCATGAGCCACAGGCACACCTGCATGACGTGCAGCCGCAATTGCAGCCAAACCATTAGCCACATTATGCTTACCAATATAATCCCAATTCACCACACCTTGTTCTTCGCCGTCTAATAGCACCTTAAATTCACTACCATCCAGCTTGATATACTCCACTGACCAACCTGTTGCACTTGATGCAGAAGAAAAATTTTCTACCGTCGTCCAACAACCGCGATCTAATACATCTTGTAGGTTATCTTCTTGCCCATTAGCCACTACTAGACCTTCCTCAGGCACCATACGCATTAAATGATGGAACTGAATTTTAATCGCTTCTAAATTAGGAAAAATATCGGCATGGTCATATTCCAAATTATTTAATACCACCGTACGCGGATGATAATGAACAAATTTAGAACGCTTATCAAAAAATGCGGTATCGTATTCATCCGCCTCAACGACAAAAAAAGGCGATTCTCCCAAGCGTGCAGAAACACCAAAGTTTTCAGGCACACCGCCAATTAAGAATCCAGGTTTTAAACCTGCGTATTCTAAAATCCACGCCAACATACTTGAAGTTGTGGTTTTACCATGTGTACCTGCTACCGCCAGCACCCATTTATCATGCAGAATATTTTCATATAACCAGCGAGGCCCAGAGGTATAACTCAGGTTTTTATTTAAGATATGTTCAATCACGGGTTTACCACGTGACATGACATTACCCACGACAATGACTTCATCATCCTCACTCAAATACTCAGCTTTAAAGCCTTGTTGAATATCCACTCCTTGTGATTTGAGCATAGTACTCATCGGTGGATAAACATTTTCATCGGATCCTGTTACTTCAACCCCTGCCTCACGTGCAAGCAGCGCAATACCGCCCATAAAAGTGCCACAAATACCCAGAATATGGATTGCCATAGAATGATGTCTCTTTTTAATAAGGAATGGAGAGTGTCAATACTTGCTAAAGTGTTGAGAAGTATAGCAGCCCTGATTAATACGAGTAATAAAAATCCTTGGGGCAAGCCCTCTCGCTTAACGCTCGACTTTCTCGTACCTCGAAAGCGAGGTAATCGTTTCCTTAATCATGCGTGAAACATGATATTTCCAATCAGGTAGTACAACATCAAAGGTATTACACA
>CAYNGN010000358.1:0-3366 GCA_964396615.1 uncultured Thiothrix sp.
CCCCCCCCCCCCCCCCCCCCCCCCCCCCCTTCATTGTGCCCCCTTTATTGTTCATCCTTTATTCTGTCTACTTTATTGTGTGCAGTTGATTGTGTTCCCTTGATTGTGTCCACTTGATTGTGTCAGTCATTCTGCGGTGAATACCGTAAAGCGTTATTGTAAAAATCACACCAAACCCTTAGTTTTTATTCCTCATGCAAGCTTATCATCCTTTGCTAAAGGGCTTGATGACATCATGATTAATTAGCATGCATTACCTACTCTTTTCAATAATTAAAAGACAAGGATGTCAACCTATCACTACCTGTAACAATAACTTCATAAATATAATCATAACCCTCGAAAGGACAAACAATGAACTCCTCTAACCAACAGCATCACATCAATATTATTGATAATACGATTCAGCAACGACGTACTTTAAAAGTCTTTGGTGATCTTGAAAAACCGCCCGTTCTTGACAATGATTTTGTTCACAAAGTAGATGATGCGATTAAAATTGCTAGCTGGGCACCGTTTCATTATCCTGCTCATGCATCACATCTTAAGCATGAAATGGATTCAATTGTTCCTTGGCGTTTTTATGCCTTCAAGCAAAAAGATTGCCTACAGTTGGCGGATTGCTTGCTAAGGAGTAAAACAGCCAAAATGAAAAAAAAATCGAATATTATTCGTATGCTTGCCGCGAGTGGTTCATTAGTTATGGTGACATGGTTGCCTGAGCCTGATGAAAAAAAATCATTATCAGCCAAAAAACAAACGATTAACGAAGCACACTTAGCAGCGGCTTCTGCGGCAACACAAAATTTATTACTCGCCTTAGAAGTGAGAGACTTACAAGGTTATTGGTCAAGTGGTGGTGTACTGGGCTCTAAAGAATGCTATAGCCTATGTGGCATTCCCGCTAACGAAAAATTACTGGGTGCTATTTTTGTCTTCCCCAAACAAACAGAGGCACAAGAAGTACGTTATGGCAAACATCGAGATAAGCGAGGCACTGCCAAAAGTTGGATGACATGGGTTAATTTACAATAAATAAGGATGTTTATAATGAACTTTAACTATGGCATAGAGCATGAAATTGCTTTTCTTAATGCTCAAGGAAAATTTGCTGATTTCAGCAATACGCCTTTTACTGATTTTGAACAAATTATTAATGATTTACCGTTCTATACAACGGATTACCCACAATTACGCGTAGGCGATGCAGGCATTAAGCTAAAGCGTTGGTATATTGAAGGTTATGAACGTTATAACGATAACGGAATAAGCACCTCTTGTGCCCCTAAAGGTATTGAGATTCGCACGACCATTCATCGTAGTATTGAGAGTGCTATTAACGAACTACAACAAAGCAATGCACTACTCAATAAACGCGCAAAACAAGCGGGGTATTCGCCTGTCTTAACCAGCTTTAACCCATGGCAAGAGCAGTTTAATCCCATGCCTCCCCTTACGCCTTTTGAACGTAAACGTCGAGCGGCTTCACCTGAGAAGATCACTGCGGATATTCCAATGCTAACCTATGGACCTGATCTCAGTATTTCTAGTCAAGATTTATCAACTGAGCAAACGATTGATGCCGCAAGAAAACTAACCTATTACAGCCCGTGGATTATTCCGTTTAGTTTTAGTTCGCCTTTTTATAATGGGGATGTTTGGAAGGGCTTGTCTGTAAGAACATGGTATCGTACAGGCGCTCGACCTGCTGTTCTGGTTTTCTTACCTGATGATCAACAGCAAATCACCTCTACACCATCATTAACGCAAAAAGCACGCATTCCTGCTGAAATAGGACGAATTGAATTTAAAGCGTTTGATAGCTGTGGTGATTTTAATCTGTATGCTGCCCTTTTTGTGTTGCTTAAAGGACTTATTCTTGATCAGACATTAGAAAAGCGTGCCACTGTTCCTGATAAACAACAGCATCAAGCTATTGCCTTACAAGGTTTTGATGATGAGCAATGTCGAGAAAAGTCATATCAGCTACTTAATGCTGCCCAAAACGCATTAACCTCAAATGATGAAAAAGTACAATTGCAACGGCTATTCATGATGATCGATGAGCGACAAACCCCTGCGGATGTAATGAAAAAAAATTATCAGAAAACGGGATCAATTATGCAGACTATTTCTCTAGAACAAAAGCAATAGATTAGTTCATCGTAATAGCTTGTTCATTATCCGCAGTGTGCGCAAAATTCCAAAGCAATAACGCTATATTCCATCCTTTTCGCACATGATGTAAGACATAATTTTCGCACCTGTTTTTTTGATTGAAGATTTAAACAACGAATTTCAGCAGCACACAACTCTCCTTTGCTGAAGAGCCCTTCAAGCGTCTGAATACTTAGTTCAAGCTGTACAACACCCTGTGTGTTGTCAGCTTTATTTGCTTTCATTGCGTGAGCTTTTGTGGAATAAGAGGTCTGTTGGCTTTTTTCTATTTGGACAGTTTTTACAGCCTTTATGACACGTTTTGGTCTTTTGGTTTTTAGTCGATTGCGATGTCATCAGCATTTGCCATTTTATGGGTAATTCATTTTGTCTTAAAGGTATCATTACATAAAGCCCTGAATTAATTATAAATCAATAAAAATTGATGTTGAAAAATAAATTTAAAAGATAATGAGTAAAATTACTTAGCAAGTACCTAATTAGCGTGAGGAGGATATATTACACTTGCTTAGCACAGGAAACTTTACTCATCATCTGGCGCTCAGTTTAACGCCTAAACTATACAAATGCAAATAATTCTCATTTGTATTTAATGTACGCTCTGAACAGAGGAAAATGACTCATTTCTTTTTTGTATCAGCAACCAGCTTTTTTGCAAACGGCAACAGGTATTTTTTAGCCTCGTATTTGCAATATTAGGATGTTTAGCTAACCAATCGAAATGCTCCATAATCGGTTGTACTAAAGCAGTATTTTGAGTAAGCGCGTAACGTGTTATTAGGAAAAAAAGCGCCGCTACTAAGGTTTCAGTATCGACATCTTCAGTAAAGCTTGCTTCACAACTCATTTGTATGTTCCTTAAAATTAATAGGCATTATTTTGTCCGCGTTCCATAGCGAGTCTAAATATTTCATCTCTTTAGGTTAAGCATAAAGAGGGCAAGAGGGGCGAGAGACAAATCGAGAGTATTAGATAATAACAACAAAAAACATGAATGCAAATAGCAATTATTATCATTTGTTACATACCAATAGAGACAGACTAAAGATAAGTGGCTTGATAATACAAATGATAACCGTTATCATTTGTATTGCTTGTTTTAATAGTAATAAATTAAACGCCTAATCCCCCTTAAATCTAGAGAATAAAAATTATGATCATCAAATCCATCATTACGAAATTAGATAA
>CAYNGN010000359.1:0-3337 GCA_964396615.1 uncultured Thiothrix sp.
CCCTAACATCAATAATAACGATCACCGACAAAATCAAGTTATTGATATTTTTATGATTTTTACCACAACTCCCCCCCTACTGCCGAGCTAATCATGACCTAATAACGTCTTTTTTTAGCCGCTAACACCCTCCCTTTCTTTTTACAATAATCAGGGAATGTGTCTCGCTGCGTCTAAAAAAAGTAAAACAGCCCCCAAAAAAAAGCGTCTGCCCTGATGAAGAGCTTCTTATGCTCTATATTTTAAGCGCCTCGATCCGTGCAGCAAGATGCTACTAACAAGAAGGAAACCACAATGTTTACTAAAGCCTACCGCTATGCTGAATTACGCGACAATATTCATCAACTGAATGACGATGAATTCAATGAATTGTTCGCTTATGAAGAAGCACTCATCTACGACCATGATGATGAAGATCATGAAGATCATGAAGATCATGAAAATAATGAAAATGACGAACAAGAATCGCATGTATCACCAGCCCTGCCCTCACTGAAAACACTACTTGAACCGATTCAATCACTTGCCACCCTAACCCTCAGCACGCTGCTGATTAACCAGCCCGTCATTTACTACAGCCCTTATGCTCATACATACGCATCGCGTGAAAACACAGGCGGCAATTATTGTGGGCATGATCCTAAAGCACCGCGTTTTATCTTGCATACCAATCTGACAGAGTCACTTTCTTGGTTTCCATAGCACGAGCGAAGATGGGGGAAGTGATGCCATAGGCAAAATACGGGGAAAAAAGGAGTCACAAAAAAAGCAAACGAAGAACGTAATAACCCTAACAGTAAGGATAATACTGATTAGGAAGATGAAGATATTCCCTCTAAAAAAAGAAAACGTAAACGCAGTGGTAAACGGTCACGGATAAGCATTGACCGTGAAAAAATTTGTCCTGTTAACCAATCTGAATTACCTGCAGATGCTATTTTTAATAGATTATGATGCTGTCTGTTATAATCATCAAAAAGAGTAACAACGGTACAAATCAATGAAAGTGATTCCCCTTAAGTTTGGCGCTATGTTCAAACAAGCCTTTAGCCAGCCCGATATATTTAATCATTTTGTTGAAGATATTTTGGGTATCGATTTTAAGACAGACGTTGTTCATACCGAATATGAATATCCCGAACCGATTGGTTTTGTGCGAAGTACCTATGACTTATTCGCCCAAGATACAGAAAAACGCATTATTGTTGAAATTCAGCATATCAAAGAAGACGATTTCTTTGATCGTTTCTTGTATTACCACTTAATCAGTTTAGTCGAACAAGTAGGAGGTTATGATGAATACCGTTTTAAACAAACCATCTACACCATTGTCGTGCTAACCAGCACCCCACGCGATGGCAGCGTCAATTTTAGTTGTGCAATTAGTGATATGAACCCAACGGATGAATATGGCGAGACGATTGATCTCTATCCACATCGTTTAGTGTTTCTTTGCCCGCGTCAGGTCAATGAGAAAACCCCACCGAAAATACGCCAATGGTTATACTTTATTGAAGATTCCCTAGACGGTGAAATGGATGAAGCAGATTATCCCCATAAAATATGGCAAAAAATGATAAAGCTCATTAAAAAACGTGACATTGACCCCGCAGTACTCGCAAAAATCAAAGACGAAGCCGCATGGGAAAAAGCCAAACAACGCTTTGTTGCTGAAGGACGAGAAGAAGGGCTATTAGCAGGCGTAGAAAAAGGAAAAGAAGAGGGGAAAATAGAATTGGCCAAAAACTTATTGGACGTTTTAGATATTGAAACCATTGCCGTAAAATCAGGGTTAAGCCTTGAAAAAGTGCAACAACTCAAAGACAACCAATAGATGGCAAGATTAGCTCACGTCAGTTCCATTGGCGTTTGCCCCTCGTTGCTTATCTCATAACAAAAAAAATATCCTATGACGTAATTTGGTGAGTTTTTTGCTCATATTGACGCTCAAAAAAATCGCCCACGCATCGCCTATCGGCATCGGTTATAATTGCGGAAACGGTAAATCTCGACAAGCATCCAGCACAATAACATTTTATCTATCTGACAGAGTCACTTTCTTGGTTTCCATGGCACGAAAAAGGAAACGTCGCACCGCATAAAGTAACAATAGGTTTATAATAAAGAGCCATTCCATCGAACCGCCACCCCCACCTGACAATGAATTGCCTCCTGTCACAACAGGTGCTTCGGCTAAACCTAAGGGATCATCAATAATGCCATTAGCAATGCCATCGGCATCACCAATCCCCCCATCGACTAATGTGATGGTAATGGTATTAGTATCACTATTGATACTAAAATTGGTAAACTCAACAAAACCGTTGGTTGCATCCACTTTATACAATTTAGGATTATCTGGGATAGAGGGGAAAACAATATCAATTGTCACCGTAGCGCCTACAGTGATTCCTTCAATCTTATAGGCAATAAAACCATGAGGGAAGGTCGTATCAACAGGCTTTGTTGCAGCTTGCTCACTAATAAGCCCTGTTGTCTCATCAAGCACCTCAAGCTCTGTCACCTTTGCACCGTCCGCAGAGGTACTGACTGCGATCTCATCGCCTGATGCTGAGGTGGTTGTTTGTGTTGAATTAATCGCAATAGTAACCGTCGCAATAGTAGAGTCAACCAAACCATCGTTGACTTTAAAGGTGAAACTATCTTGCCCTGCATTTGCATCGGCGGGTGTGTAGGTAAATGCACCTGTTCCGCTATCGGTAATAACTGCTGACCCTTTCGTGCCGTTGCTAACAATACTAAACGTTAGGTTATCACTACTATCAGCATCTGTTGCTGTAAGTGTTGCAGAAAGCGCTGTACCTACTGTTGTACTTAAACTCGCATTACTGGCAACAGGTACGGCATTAATGGTAATACTAACGGTTGCTGTATTTGAATCGACCAGACCATCATTGGCTTTAACGGTAAAGCTATCTTGTCCTGTTTCACGAAACGTTGGTCTATAGGTAAAATCACCTGTTGCCGCATTGGTTATCGTTGCAACGCC
The DNA here is from genome assembly GCA_964396615.1 of uncultured Thiothrix sp. Classification (GTDB taxonomy): domain Bacteria; phylum Pseudomonadota; class Gammaproteobacteria; order Thiotrichales; family Thiotrichaceae; genus HyVt-477. Next base: position 3,011 of record CAYNGN010000359.1, read on the forward strand.
TTTAGTACCATTGCTGACAATACTAAACGTTAAACCATCGTTATCGGCATCGGTGGCTGACAGGGTTGCTGATGTGCTAATGTTTTCTGTCGTGGTCACACCAGCATTACTCACCACAGGTGCTTCGTTGACAACAGTAATGGTGACACTGATCGTTGCTATATTGGAATCAACAATGCCATCGTTCACTTTAAAACTAAAACTATCTTGTCCTGTTTGTCCTACCGTGGGGGTATAGGTAAATGCGCCTGTTGCTGTTTTTGTAATTGTTGTTGTTCCTTTTGAGCCATTGCTGACTATTCTAAAGGTTAGTTTATAGGCATCAGG
>CAYNGN010000360.1:0-2531 GCA_964396615.1 uncultured Thiothrix sp.
TATCATTACCACCAAACAAGAACGCTTTGTACAACGTATTTTAGCAGGAAGCCAGATTGAACTCGCCACAGAGCATATTTATGGGATGGAGCGATGCATGAGCAAACCACAGGTACTCGAAGAACTTAGTATAAAACATACTAGGCAAAATATGGTATTTGTAGAAGATCGCTTACCCACCTTAAACAACCTATTAGATAATCCTGCATTACAACAGCTCAGCCTTCAGCTTGTAGATTGGGGGTATAATACATTACGCGATAGAGAAAGTATTGTAGGGACAAGAATTCAATTAATTACTCACAATGCGTTTCTTGGTGGGGTTCAAAACAAGGTAAACATTCCCGTAGCCTTGATGTAGCTTGAAGAATCAAGGAAAGACAGCATAAGTTTTGAATTTTCCAATAGCAGTACCGAGGCGGAAGCCTCGGTACTAGAGGGATCTAACAGGATTAAGTTACTAATTACTTCTCAGCAAGCTCAATCAACTTCTTCGGCTTAATCAACTGACCATTCAATGCAGCATCTTTTGCTGAACGTCCATACGCCACGCTTAATACCTGACTATAGAACACAACAGGCATATCAAATTTAGTACCGAACTTAGCATTAATATCACTTTGATACGCTTCAACATTCATCTGACACATCGCACACGGTGTCATAATCATATCCGCGCCATGATCATAGGCAGACTCGATAATGTCTTTTACCAGTGCTTGTGATTTTTCTGGCTCAGAGAACATCAACGCGCCACCACAACAAGACACCTTCTTCTCATAGTCGCCAATCGCATCTGCACCTGCTGCTTCTGCCATTTTGTCGAGATATAAAGGATTCTCAAACGACTCACCCGCAATACCATAAGGGCGATTTGACTGACAGCCGACATAGCCTGCAATCTTAATGCCTTCTAAAGGTTTTTTAACCGTCTCTGCTAACTTATCAAAACCAATGTCTTCGACTAAAACTTCAGTCATATGACGCGCAGGCTTTTTAATCCCTTGGTATTTAACCCCAATTTCAGCCAATGCTTTATTGGCATCGGACATCATTTGTGGATCATCATGCAAGCGTTCTTGCGTCTCACGTGTTGCTAACCAACAGGCAGGACAGGTTGCAACCAAGTCTTGCTCAGGATGTTTTTCTTCTGAAATAGCAAGATTACGCGCCGATAACGCTAAACGGGACAACTCGCCACCGCCCGAATAACCAACCGATGCACCGCAACAGTTCCAATCTTCAATTTCATTGAGTTTAATGTCTAACTCTTCGCACATGGTATCGTTAGACACCATTTGGTTAGACCCTGATGCGCCTTTTTGTGAGGAACAACCAGGATAAAATGAGTATTCATGTGCCATAATTAACTTGCCTCTCCGCGGATACGCGCATCTTCCAGCTCTTGTGCTTTATTGAGCATTTTTTGCAAGCCTGAAGGGTCTTTAATGCCATGTCCGCCTGCTATTTCTAGGGGGTTCATACGCCCTGCTTTCACCATTGCTAAACCCAACTTTTGGTTTTTCATTGCGGTTTTAACACCTTCACTAAAGCCATTCATAAAGTATAGGCTAAGCCCTAATTTCAGCTCATTAACCCTACCTTTCTTGGTGAGGTTATCCCAGAACAATTGCGAAAACTTCGCTGTCTGCTGGTTCTTCGGTGCTAAACCGAGTTTCTTCGAGTAATGCGCCAGACCATGCATGATATGTGTAATCTGCACGCCACGAGGACAACGCGCAATACAGTTGTAGCAAGACGTACAGTTCCACATAGAATCTGTACCTAAAAATTCATCACGCTTATTAGCACGAATCATCATAAACAGTTCTTGTGGGGGATGTTCCCAGTCTGAACCTAGCGGGCAAGAGCCTGAGCATACGCCACACTGCATACACATCTTTACCCATTCGCCTTCTTCGACATTGTCTTCGACTTCTTTGAGAAAGTTACCTTTGTACTTCTCAGCCATTTGTTGATTGAGGTCATTCATACTTCATCTTCCTCCTAGAATTTATTCGGGCTTAGACCAATTCTTTCGATGGTTGCAGCCATTTCATTAATAATTGCTGGTGCACGTTCAATATCGGTAATCGCCACTTCATGCACCGCAACACGTTCTTGCTCCATAGCCATTTGCTCTAAGGTATCACCAATTTTCGCCATGCGCGAATGCGCCATTTCTGAGCCTTTGACAAAGTGACACTGATAATCAGCACCCTTTTTACAGCCCATGAGAATAATACCGTCATAACCTTCACTTAAGGCATCAATGATCCAAATGGTACTCACAGAACCTAAACAACGCACAGGTACAATACGCGCATATTCGCTGTATTGTGCTTTGCCTGTTGCAGCCGCCATATCTAACGCGGGATAAGCATCGTTTTCACACGCCATCACCAAAATACGGGGTTTCTCTTCAAACTCATCAGGCACATCAACCGCTTTAATTTGTTGGCTGACGGTTTGAATATTATAGTTTTCAAACGAAATAACCCGTACAGGACACGCGCCCATACACGTTCCAC
>CAYNGN010000360.1:2549-3309 GCA_964396615.1 uncultured Thiothrix sp.
GCGACAACGTGATTCATTGAATTGCGGGTAGCCTTTTTCGTTCTCGTCAATCGCACCAAAGGGGCATTCCACCGTACAACGTTTACATTGCGTACAGCCTTCTATGCGGAAAGTCGGGAAGCTTAAATCACCACTACGCGGATGCGCCGCCATACCACTGCCCGCATTCTCCGCCGCTTGGATCGCTTTCATTGTTGCACCCATCGCATCGGTTTTCGCTTGGGCAGCATCCATAGGACGACGAACGGGGCCTGCGGTATAAATACCGGTGCGGCGCGTTTCGTAAGGGAAACAAATAAAGTGTGAATCCGTAAAACCATTGACCAGTTGCGGTACATCAGAACCTTGGCGATAATCAAGATTAAGAATGGATTCAACCGCTATCTTTGCGACAATATCACTATCGTCATCGTCGCTTTTAGTCACTTCTGCTTCAATATTGACACCCGAATTCGCCACCATACCTGTTGCCAGAATAACAACATCAGGTTGCAAGGTATCTTGCTCAGCAAGAATCAAATCTTGGAAGGTAACGGTCAGATCTTCAGCAACACCAATCACTTCACCTTTACGGAATGTTATGCCTTTTTCTTGTCCGCTACGATAGAAATCCTCACCACTCGCACCGGGGGTACGTAAATCGGTGAATAAAATCGTTGTTTCAACCTCACCATTATGTTGCTGGAAATACATCGCTTGTTTAATACTGGTATTACAACAATGCCCTGAACAATAATCGAGTTCATTTTCCTTCTTACTG
>CAYNGN010000361.1:0-3308 GCA_964396615.1 uncultured Thiothrix sp.
ATAATTGATGAGCAAGCAAACCTTTGTTGGTATCGTATAAAGCAACGCCTGTTTCATCACATGAGGATTCAATTCCCAGCACTAGCATTTTTTTTGCCACTTGATAAAGAGACCTATCATACATAATGCATTTCTAACTGCAAAAGGTTTATAATCGCTTTCTATCATGCAGGCTAAACTCTCTTTGCTATAGAGAAACAGAGATCATTATGGCTCAACTAAAAAAAATCACTCAAACATTGTCATTTCGTAGCATTGTGATTGCTATTTTGACGGTAGTTATGTTTGTGCCATTATTAATGGTCAATAATATGGTTAATGAGAGGGGGCATCGGTATCAGTCCGTTCTTAATGAAATCGCCTCAAGTTGGGGGCAGCCGCAAACTATTATAGGCCCTATTCTTGCTATTCCTTATGTAGAACATCTTGTCACGGTTGATACTGTGACGGATAGTAAGGGCAACACAGAAACAATAAGCAAAGATGTGTTTAATGATTATACGATGATCTTGTTGCCACAAGAATTGATCTTGCAAGGTGATATGAAAGAAGCATATCGCCAACGAGGTATCTATAAATCACTCGTTTATAGCGTAGAACTGACCATTAGCGGTCAGTATAATATTAAGCCATTATTTGATAGTTGTACGAATAACTGCAGTATAAAATGGGATAAAGCATGGATATCTTTAGGACTCAGTGACACAAAAGCAATTAATGAAACATCGCGTATGAACTGGGGAGGAGCGAGTACAGGCATTCACCCAGGTACGCTATTACCTGAGCTTATTCCTAGTGGTTTCCATGCATCACTAAAAGGCTTAGAACCAGAAACAGCTACACCTAATTTTCGTCTACGCTTATCACTCAATGGCAGCGAGGGAATTCGCTTTGCACCTTTAGGCGAAGTGACTCAAGCAACGATAAAATCAGCATGGGCACATCCTAGTTATCAAGGCAGTATTTTACCTAAAAAAGAAAAACACGGTGCTGAAGGATTCCTAGCCCAATGGCAAATAACAAATCTTACTCGAAATTACCCACAGTATTGGTTAAGTGATAAAAAATATGACCTACACGCATTTACCGCAGGAGTTGATCTATTTGAACCCGTAACGCATTACTCTAAGGTGTCTCGTGCGATCAAATATGGCATATTATTTATTATTTTAACGTTTATTACCTTTTTGATTTTTGAGCTAACCATACAAGCCCGTCCGCATTTTTTACAATATACCTTAATTGGTTTTGCGATAAGTCTCTTTTATTTGTTGTTGGTGTCATTAGCAGAACATGTAAAGTTTCTTCATGCTTATATTGCTGCGACTGGGATAACCGTGTTTATGATTACGCTTTATGCCGCAGCCATGTTAAAGAAATTTAGTCGCGCATTGCTTATCTTTTTTTTATTGTCAGGCTTATATGCTGTCTTATATACAATTATGCATTTAGAAGACTATGCACTTCTCGCAGGGGCAGCATTATTATTAGTTGTTATGGGTGTTTTAATGCTAGTAACTCGTAATATTCAGACTCAATAAGCTTGATGTAATGCAGGTCGTTTTGCCAAATCACCAAGGTATGCTTCGATAGCCTTTTGAATTTCTTTGCGATTATCACCTGCAAACTGCAGTCCTACACCAGGGGAAACACTTGATCCACGCCCTGACTTTGGTGATATCCAAACTACTCTGCCTGAAATAGGAAGTTTTTTGCCTTTATCTAAAAATCGTAGCAACATGACAACACGCTGTTCAAACTCAAACTCTCGTTCTGTTTGAATGAAAATACCACCGTCTTTAATAAAGGGCATATAGTGAGAGTGTAAAACAACTTTATTTTGTATATCAAGTTGCAATAGTTGACTAACGTCAGGTTTCATTGATTCTGGAAGACCATTGGATTCCATAGTAACCTCTTTGTTATTATTCTTTTTCTATTGGGGGGAATGCGAAAGCACGCCACGATAATAACATCGACTCGATAAAAATAACTCGATTTAAGGGATAGTCGGTCATTGCTTTCAACGCGATTAATTGCCGATATAGTTCCCATAATGCTTCGCTATGTTGCTGTTGCAAAATGTTATCTATTTCAATCAATACAGGATGTTTCGTCTGTGCAATATCACTGTTAAGCGCCTGTTGTTTTACGAATTTCTGAACCCACTTAAGTTGCCAATTAAGCAGTTGATTGATCTCTATTTTTTCTAGTTTTTTTGCTGCTGCTGTGATACTTTGGATATTTTTTAAAATACCAACAATATAAGCGGCAAGTTCGTTACGCTGTTGTGCTAATTCAGGTTTTTTATCAAACTGTAATGCTAATAGTGGTTTATTATCTGCGAGATTGAGCAGCAGATGTGGAGCGGATTTTGTATCTTGCTGCTGCATCCATTCAAGCGATTGTTCTGGATCGGGGGTTTCCATATGGAGCGTTTGGCAACGACTTTTAATGGTAGGTAACATTTGTGATAGCTGATCAACCACTAAGATAATCACCGTATATGCAGCAGGCTCTTCAAGTGCTTTTAACAAGCTATTTGCAGCATTGATGTTCATTTTATCAGCATGTTCGATAATGACAACACGATAGCCTTGATAGCTACGACTTAAAACAAGAAAATCAATCAGCTTACGAATACTAGCAACAGGAATTTGCTTTTTACCCTCAGGAAGGGCGACACATTTAAAGTCAGGATGCGCATGACTATGATACACATGACAGCTTTTACAATGGCCACAGGCAAAACCTTGTGTATCAATTTGTTCACACAAAAGGCTTTGTGCAAGTAGCGTAGCAAAATGATGTTTACCAATTCCTTCATTGCCTGCTAATAAAAGTGCATGTGAAAGATGCTGTGAATCGCGTGCGTTTTTGTAATTCTGCCATTGTGTTGTTTGCCACGGATATAAACGCATAATTACCTAGATGATCTGTTGGTCTTGAATAATAGCTTGAAGTATTTGATACACTTGTTGCTGTACTGTTTCCAAGGGTTGATCAGCTTGGATCGTACGATATCTTACGGGTTCTGCTTCAGCCATTACAAGATATTGGCTACGAGTACGATTGAAAAAGGTAATGTCCTCTTGCTCAAAACGATCTAGTGCTGCACGCTGTTTAGCACGCCCCAAGCCTGTTTCTGCATCAAGATCAAATAATAAGGTAATATCAGGGCGTAATGAACCCTGTGTAAACTGTTCTAATTGAGCAATACGCGTTAATTCTACTCCTCGCCCTCCCCCTTGATAAGCATAACTCGCATCAGTAAAACGGTCGCAAATAACCCAGTGTCCTTGTTCAAG
>CAYNGN010000362.1:0-3308 GCA_964396615.1 uncultured Thiothrix sp.
GGCTTAATATTAATAACTCTTTATTGACTCCTTTTTTTCGTAATAGAATTAATACAGGAAGAAAAAAGGCATGGGGTGATATTAGACATATCTGGCCTGATTTTTATACTGACTTTACTGATGAAGCATGGGATAAGTCAATGAATGCGCCTTATGATATGGGACGTATGCCAGGTGGTTGGCGAGCGCCTTCATTAAGTTCGCCTGATCCTGTGACGGTAGGTGATGCAGTCACAAATCAATTTCCGCCCATGTTAGAAGAAGTGGGTAATATGATGAATTTTGCAAATTGATCATATTTAGTTCTTCATCAGGAGAAAGGAATTGTATTCTCTTAATGAATTTTGCAACCAAAATAGAGGATTCCTCCGTTAATTAAATAAATTTAAGGGCTTGTTACATTATGAAGGATCAACTGAAAGATCGGTGTAGGGAACTAAAACAGGCGTGTAGTGCCACATTTATTCTTGTAGCGTTATCTGCGTGTAGTTCAAATCAAACCATACCCAATGCAGATGTGGGCACCGTAAAGGATGAAGTTGTTGCTCAAGCAGCAGTACAGCAACCTGCACAATTAACACTAGAAGCGCGTAAGGCGCAACTAGAAGAAATTAAAGCAAGAAAGCTTGAGCAACGAAAGCGTGAGTTAGAAAAGATAAGGGCTGTTAAACAGGCACAATTTGTTCAGCGAAATAAGCAGCAACGGAATCAAATTTCAGGTTCAAGAGGTGGACAACTAAGAAATACAGGAAAAGTACACCAGCTAACAGGCGAGTTTTCTCGTAACCCAAAAACACGTGCTTTTATTAACAGAATGGTTTTGCGACATGGTTTTGATCGTGCAACGATGAATTATGTGTTGTCTAAAACAAAATCTACTGCCTTCCTAAGGCGTATGGCCTACAAAGATGGTTTGCCGAGAAGATCAAAAAATAAGAATAGAGGTGTTCGTGCAGGTAGTTGGGCAAAGTATCGTGGTAATTTTCTTACTTCAAGAACGATTAATAAAGGGTTGCAATTCTGGAATGCTAATCGATCTGCCTTACAACGTGCTGAGCAGCGCTATGGTGTACCGCAAGAGTATATTTTGGCTATTATTGGCGTAGAAACGCGCTATGGTGAGAATGTAGGGACTAATCGTGCAATCAATGCATTGGCAACAATGGGATTTAATAATGCACGGAGAGGTGCTTATTTTACCAGTGAGCTAGAAAGCTACCTTATTATGGCGCGACGTGAGGGTTTAGATCCCCTGAAGCCTAAAGCCTCTTATGCAGGTGCTATAGGACTTTGCCAATTTATGCCAAGCAACGTGAAAAAATACGGTGTTGATCATGATGGTAGTGGTTCATGTAATTTATGGACGGCAGCTGATGCAATTGGTAGTGTGGCGAATTACTTCAAAAAGCATGGTTGGCGAACAGGTGGCCCTGTTGTCGTGAAAGCATCAACGAATAGTCGGCGTTATAAGTCATTAAAATGGGGCTTTAAGAGCAAATACAGTCTAAATCATTTAAAAAATTATGGTGTATTACCAGCATCAAGAAATATAGATCGTCAGGTAAGCTTGATTCGATTGGGTGGAGCCCGTGGTGAAGAGGTTTGGTTAGGCGGACATAATTTTTATGTAATTACCCGTTATAACCATAGTTCCAAATATGCGATGGCGGTTCATCAATTAGCGCAAGCATTAAAACAGCGCCGTTACGGTGGAAAAATGGCAGTACGTTAGTTCTATTTTGCTAAAAATATTTATTCATTCAAATAGAGTATGGATGTTTGGTCAATCACATGACTGGCTTCATAGACGAATTTTGAGACAGGATGATCTATTTGGGTGTTTGTTTAGTGAAATAGTTTTTTGAAAAATTAGGTAAAGATTAAGGTTTACATTAAAAAAAGGGTTGATAGGGGGAAATAATGAATAGAAATAGGATGATGGTGGTGACACTATTTTTGGTGGTCGCATTTGGTGGTATTAGTTGTAGTCCACAAGAGGTTAAGGAAGATGCTGATGTTGTGACAGTTGTGCCAACAGTCGTAGCGTCCCATGATACAACAAGCAAAAAAGATGCTGAGCCAATAGTGGTTGAACAAGTAAGTACGGATGTGTTGGTTACTAAAAAAAAGCAATCGGAACTAAAACCTAAGCAACGTTATGTGACACAGCAGACTAGTAAATCACCACGTATTAGAAAAGTACCGTGGGTGAGTTCCCGCTCCCATGTACTTGCAGGTGATTTTTCACGTAATGCATCAGCAAGAAATTTTATTAAGAGCATGTCACGTTCTTATGGTATGGATAGCAACTATCTAAATAAATTGTTTTCACAGGCTCGTGATTTGAGAAAAATTTATACTCCACCTAAAAAAACTAAAAAGCGTTATAGTAGAGTTGGCCGCTGGACACGCTATCGTAATTTTTTCCTCACCCCAAAACATATCAATGGTGGCGTTAATTTTTGGCGACAGCATGTGGCTACACTTAATAGGGCCTATCAACAATATGGTGTACCACCAGAGTATATTGTGGGTATTTTGGGCGTAGAAACTATCTATGGCGGTAATATTGGTAAGGCGCGTGTGCTTGACTCTTTGTCAACTAAAGCCTTTCGTAGTGGGCGTCGACAAAAATTCTTTCGTAATGAACTGAAAAAGTTTCTGCTTATGGCAAAAAATGAAGGTTTAAACCCGACTACATTGGTTGGTTCTTCTGCAGGTGCGATTGGTTTATGTCAGTTTATGCCAAGCAATTTTAAGCCCTTTGGTGTTGATTTTGATCGCAGTGGTTCGTGTAACCTTTGGGATCCTATAGATGCGATTGGTAGTGTTGCTAATTACTTTAAAAAACATAATTGGCGTAAAGGTGCTCCTGTACTTGTGCGTGCCTCAACGACAGGTAATGGCTATAAAAGCATGACAACAAGCTATAAGAAAAAATATAGCCTTTCCCATCTGGCGCGAAAGGGCATTCGTCCGCAAGGTAGAATGGATAGTACGGTTAGATTTTTGCGTATGAGTACTTATTCAGGTGATGAGATTTGGCTAGGTGGACATAATTTTTATGTGATTACACGTTATAACCATGATAGTCGTTATGCATTGGCAGTACATCAGTTAGCACAGGAAGTGAAACGGCGTTATCGTGGCGGTAGGTAAGATATGATTGTTGTTTATGCCATTATAACGGTGGCATAAATAGCGAATCTTAGCTAAAATCCACTGGGGTAATAACTAGTCCTGATAGCTCAGTAGGATAGAGCGACCCCCTCCTAAGGGGTAGGCCGAAGGTTCGATTCCTTCTCAGG
>CAYNGN010000363.1:0-219 GCA_964396615.1 uncultured Thiothrix sp.
TTTACCTGTAGATACGCCTGATATCTATTGGGATAGTAAACTCACTCAGCAAGAAATAGAACGCATTTTAAGCTTTCTTATACAACGCATTGAAACTCGAAAACCTGCTGCCTATATCACAAGGGAAGGGTGGTTTGCTGGTTTATGTTTCTATGTCGATGAGAGGGTATTAATACCACGTTCTCCTATTGCAGAAATGGTCGAAGATCAATTTGAACC
>CAYNGN010000363.1:267-1873 GCA_964396615.1 uncultured Thiothrix sp.
GCACTGGAAGCGGCTGCATTGGTATTAGTTGTGCCTATGCTTTTCCTGATGCACAAATTGATTTAAGTGATATTTCATCAGGTGCTTTAGAAGTATCAAAGATTAATAGCAAAAACCATGATGTAACTTCACATGTCTCTATCATCGCATCCGACTTATTTGAGAGCTTACAAGGGAAACGTTATGACATTATTGTTAGCAATCCACCCTACGTTGATCAGGAAGATATGAATGCACTCAGTGATGAGTTTAAGCATGAACCTAAACTAGGACTTGCGTCAGGGACAGATGGCTTAGATATTACACGAAAAATATTAGCTGAAGCAGCTGAGCACTTATATCCCGATGGAATACTTGTATTAGAGGTTGGAAATAGCCAATACGCACTTAGTGAGAAATATCCAAATGTGCCTTTTCAATGGATAGAGTTTGAACGAGGAGGCGATGGCGTTTTTATTCTAACCGCAGAACAGTTAGAGCAGTATAAATTCTTATTTCAATAATCTATTTAAAGGGGTCATTAGCCAACAGAAAAGCGACCATCATTGCTTTATCTTCATTCTTTTGCTCATGTAGCCACGAGCGTACTAGTTTAAGCCGTGAGTAGTTACTTGCACCAAACTGCTCATTATAGCGGGATTCTTTATTATACCGTCTTGTTTCATCACGAATTTTTTTTTGCCACTGATCAGTAAAAATACGATTCATCTTATCAGCAATGCCTTTTACAACGAGAAGTTCCCATTCCCCTTTGTCTAACCAAATAGCGCCTGCTGACGTACTCAAATCAATACGGTGAGGTGTATTACTCATGATTCGAAATTTTGTCATGATGCCTCCCGTTTCAGGGCAGGTGAGTACTAGTTTTGACTCAGCAACATCAACTTCAACACCAATATCTTCAACAACAGCTGATGAGGGTTCTTGTATTGCTTGCCATTCAAGATAATGACTGAGTTTAATCCAATTGCCTTCGCAATGATTGCATTGTAGACAAGACAATGATTTTTTAAGGCTGATTGGCAGAAGCTCACCAGCATTACAAATAGTACACTTCATTCCGTAAAATCCTTAAGCAACTTTTACGCAACTATAACAAACGGAGGAGGGCGATAGAAACAACTATTTATAAAAAATCACATGATATAAATATAAACGCATGAAAACAGATGACTTAATATCATCTATTTAACATAATATACATTATGTGCATATTTTATTATACTTCGTATAATCAGGATTATGTTAAATAGATGATATTAATAAACGGGGACTTGAGTAACGCTCCACCCTTCATGAGCATTACCCGTCAAATGACCTTAGACTAATCCCATTAATTTAAGAATAATATAGAGAATAATGAAAGAAAGTAAAATACCCAGTATAAATTGGATAATTCCTTTGATAAGTACTGATTTTACAGAATTTTGCTCACGTTTCTCTGGAATAATATCGTAGGCAGTATCATATTTTCCTTGTGCTTGTGCTTGTGGTAAAGGTATCTGTTCCTCAATAGCCTTAGCTTTATTATTTTCTTCATGGAACGATTCTCTATTGTGGCTATTTACATCAGAATAACTACGTTTAGTCCACCACCAAATTAATG
>CAYNGN010000363.1:1884-3299 GCA_964396615.1 uncultured Thiothrix sp.
CCGCCAATAAGACCTAGCAACCAAGTTGACCATACCCAAATCGTTACTGAATCAGAATAATAAACCTCGCCTTTTTGCTTTACAACAGCACGTACAGAATAAGACCCAAAGCTATTGTAGTGATGTTCAAAATCAGCTGCATTCATCCATTGGCGACGCTTTTTGTCGCCTAGTTGATAGTAATACAAGGCTTCTGGTGATACTTGTGGCTTAACCTGCATAGTGAATTGTATTTTTTGACCTATTTGTGCAACTCGTCTTGATGTATTGAGTATGATGGTTCGTTTTTCTTTTCCCTTATTATTAGCTGAAAACTGTACAATATCTGTTTCTTTACTTGGCTTATCAACGTTACTTACGTTATTCGTACTTTCTAGAACTTCCTGAAGCATAAAATGTGCTGCTGCTGTTGACTGGTGTCCTTTATCATCAGTAATCGTTAGTGTGACATCATATTCACCAGCATCAAGACGCGTTGTATCAATCGTAAACCCTTTCTTGTTACCACTGTGGCCACTAGAGCTAATCCACTCATATAGTAGAGTACTATTTAAATCATAAGTAGAATTACTAACAAACTCCGCCTTATCACCTTGGTTTAGTTCTATTTTTACAGGTAGTAACTTAGCAATTGGTTTTTCCCAGCCTGCTTCAATATCAAGCATATAAGATTCTGACTTTGCAATAGCTCCACCTTCATTGTAGGCTGTCACCGAAACGGTATAAGTGCCCTCCACTTCAGGTGTCCATATAAAACGAGTATCTACACTGGCTTTTTTAACATTATTAATACTGTAAACATAATGAATATCATTCAAGGTAGTTTTTGTGGTTACTTTAGTCGTAAATACAATTGCTTCCCCTGCTTTTCCAGATTTTTTATCAAAACTTATATCAACACGAGCAGGATCATTTGTTTTTGTTTCTTTATCCTCTTCTGGAATTGTGACAACAAGATTAATGCGCTGATCACGGTTAATATATTCACCAAATGCAGGGGATTGTTGTTTAACCGTTGCCTTTTCCACATCACCTTGCTGCTTCTTAATAGTACCAAGCAACAGGCCTGCTTTTTTAATTACCTTCCGCGCTTCTTCAGGACTTATATTTGTCAACGTAGGAACTAATAAACGTTTAGCACGAATCTCAAGTCCAGCTTCACGTGTTATTGTTTTATCTTTTTTGTCCTTAACATGTAATTTAATGGTATGTTCGCCCAATGCTAACTCATCTGTCTTAACAACAAACTGATGCTTAGTGCTTTTTTGTATACCAAATTCCCATAAATACGTGTAGCTTTCATCATCCACGGTATTTTTTAGTACAGCATTAAAAACAACCTCTGCCCCCTGCTCTACGGATGATGCCGTCTTTAAGGCTCAAGGCAGGGGGTGTCCGCCATACACAATTGGTAT
>CAYNGN010000364.1:0-3298 GCA_964396615.1 uncultured Thiothrix sp.
GTTCAAAGAGTTTCATAAAAGACTATAGTTTTGGTTATTTTCAAAGAGGGGTTAAGAGAATATGGATATTTCGCTTAGGAACAAAAACGAAATAATATGAATGGTTCTGCTTTATGGGTATTGCCCTGAAATCGCATTGCTTAAACAACACTGTGATTACCCATAAGATTCTTAAATACTCAGTTATTTCGTATTTATTCCTTATTAAGTTGTTTCTTTGTTCAGTATTCAGCGAGTGTTACTTGTTGTTTTTTACCGAGGAAAGCCCGCTGCGTTCAAACACCTCTTGGATAAAAAATAACAAGTAAGGTTCACTTTTCTGAGAAATTATTTAGGTGTATCTTAGACTAGAGGGACAAATTGTACGGTTTCATGTTCTGTTGTTTGGAAAGTGTTATCAGCATGTTTGGTGATAGCAAGTAGCTTTTGGGTATTGTTTTGTTTGCCAACAGGAATAATTAATTGTCCTCCCGTGGCAAGTTGTTGTAGCAAGTTATCAGGGATTTCTTCAGGCGCGGCGGTTACTATTATGGCTTCATAAGGGGCTTTTTCTGCCCAGCCCATTGTGCCATCACTACGATGAGTGCGGATATTACGATAGCCAAGTTGGTAGAGTAAATCACGTGATTGACGGTATAACGCGTCAATAATTTCCACGGTATGCAATTCTTTGACGAATGCACCCAGCACGGCTGCTTGATAACCTGAGCCTGTGCCAATTTCTAAGACCTTATCAGGTGTTCCGTTTTCTAGCAGTAACTCTGTCATGCGAGCAACGGTATAAGGTTGTGAGATGGTTTGTCCATGCCCAATAGGAAGGGCGGTGTTTTCGTAAGAGCGGCTTGTAAGCGCTTGATCCATAAACAGATGGCGTGGGATTTTCCTCAGTACGTTAAGTAGCTCTTTGTTTTTTATACCATGCTGTTCTAAAAGCGTGATTAAGCGATCCCTTGTCCGTTGGGATGTCATGCCTACACCCTGTATATCTAATTGCCTCAATTATAATGTCTCCAGCCATTTTGCTGTTGAATGAAGTGCTTGATAGCGTGTTAAGTCGATATGGAGCGGAGTGACTGAGATATAACCGTGGTGAATCGCATGAAAATCAGTACCTTCACCTGCATCTTGTTCTTCCCCTGGGGGACCCACCCAATATATTGTATCGCCACGGGAATCTGTACTTGTCACGACGGGTTCGGCTTTATGTCGTCGCCCTAGTCGTGTTGTTTTAAAGCCCTTTATCTGTTCCCAAGACAAGTTCGGTACGTTTACGTTCAGAATGGTGTCGTTTTTGTCTGGGAAGTTGATCATATTGCTAAAGAGTAATTCTATTGCACGAACGGCACTTTGTACATGTTCAAGTTCAAATGAGCAGCTAGAAACGGCAATGGCAGGTAAGTCAAGAAAACGTCCCTCTGTAGCAGCGGCTACGGTGCCTGAATACAGCACGTCATCGCCCATATTTGCTCCCGCATTAATGCCTGATACGACAATGTCTGGTTCATAATCAAGTAGCCCTGTTAGTGCAAGGTGAACGCAATCAGTGGGGGTTCCATTAACACTGTAGACATCATTGTCTCTGTCTGTAAGACGCAGAGGGTTATCTAAGGTGAGCGAGTTGCTTGCGCCACTACGGTTAAATTCTGGCGCAACAGTGACAACCGTGGCAAACTGTTTTAAGGCGTGTCTGAGTGCTTCTATACCAGGTGCATTATATCCATCATCATTACTGAGTAATATCTTCATATCAAGGTTGTTTATGTGTGCAAAAAAAGGGGGGGAGGAGTCACTAAAAGATTCAGAGTTTCGCCAAGCGATGTCAAAATCTGGTGTTGAGCCTATGCAGCATAATCAAATTATTCATAGTACTCTATCAAGGTCTATTGAGGTTAGGAAAACTACTGAAGATATGCAGCCAATTGAAGATATGATCTCTGATGGTTATGAACCTCATAACAATATTCAAGCAGGTGATGTATTGAGTTTTTGCCGATCAGGTATACAAAAACGGGTTTTTCGTGATTTACGTCGTGGGCGCTATCGTATTGTTGATGAGCTTGATTTACATGGGTTGACGGTTAGAGAGGCAAAGGTATTGTTGTTGCAGTTTCTTATGCAAGCGGAACAGTTTGATAAAAGTTGTGTCAAAGTGGTACATGGTAAAGGGGGACGTTCAGAAACAGGTGAGCCTGTGTTAAAAAAGAAGGTTAATTACTGGTTGAGTGTTCATTCTCGTGTATTGGCTTATTATTCTACTTTACCCGCTGATGGTGGTACAGGAGCAGTGTATATCTTGTTAAAGCGTCATTAATGAGTGTTAAAGAAATTAGAGTGTTGTAGAACAATTAAGGAAAATGATAATAAGGAGTTATCGTTATGAAGCGTTTTATTACGTTGGTGAGTGTTTTTTTCTTCGCGGTAAGTATAGTAAGTGCTGAGCCTAAGCTCTTGGCTATTGATTGGCCTGTTGTGCAAAAGGCAAAAGGTGATATGGCTGCTTTTTCAGCAAAAAATCGACCTTATCCATCTGGCTTGGTGAATAAAGCAAATGCGGTGCATTTACCCGTTTATATCCCTTCTGCTTATGCTTATCAAGAGACGTTACAGATGGTTGCTGAGGATGATTTTTATACGGTCACCATTTCTTTATCAGAGGCAACGGTATTTATTGCGGGTGATCGTACTTACCAACAGGATGTTGATGTAGCAACAAATGTTAGTATGCTCACAAAAGAGGTTAGTTTTATTCGTGCAGAGGGCATGGTCAGTGTTGATTTTAACCGTCATGGAGCGAATTATACGTTGAGTATAGAGTGTGATAAACCTGATGATGATCAACGTTGTACGAAAACTGATTTTTTGCAACGGGTTTATGCTGATTTGGTCATAGTGGGAGGGAAGCCATGACAAGAGGGCTTATTATTCTGGGGATGTCTTTACTGCTTGGTTCATGTTCAACACGAGAGATTCCAGAGGCTGAAGCTGTGGGCGAAATAGGGAATATTGATGCTTATTTATTTGGTGTGCCAGGAAAGCTGAATCCTGCGAGTAGTGGGGTAGGTCGTCTTGGAGATCATTATATTTATGCTCCAAATATGCGTTTTCCGTTAGAGAGTGCTCCTGCTTATGTTAATTCACAAGTGTATGGGGTAGGGGGCTTGCATGGTGCTAAGGGGAATGGCCATTCGGCTATTTTCGTCTAATGAGTTACCTATCCTGGCAAACTTTGCCCTAATCTTTTGATGCTTTGACCTCTTACCCAGAGGGTAATCTTTCGCCCAGGTCAAAGCAGCAAAAA
>CAYNGN010000365.1:0-3245 GCA_964396615.1 uncultured Thiothrix sp.
ACCTCACCACAAACCGCAACTTCAGAAGCAATACGCCCACAATCTTCAGTTCGCATTTCATAAGTGACGACATCACCATCCAATAACACAACAACCCCGTTTTTTGCTATATCGAAGGTTACATCCAAATCCTTAGCCAATACTCCAAGTGCTTGATGATCTGTCATCGCCATATCATTTTTTATTGCACTTAACGCCACAAGCCTATAAAGCGCGCCGCTATCCAGCATATGCCAATTCAACGCTTTTGCAACGTGTGTTGAGATAGTGCCTTTTCCTGAACCAGCAGGTCCATCAATCGTAATTACAGGTATTGTCATTTTAAACCTTGATCACTCAGATCACTCATTTGATGTTTATCATCCATGAAAGATACATTTTTAAACAATCCTTCACTTCAAAATAATAATATTAGAATATTTGAATATACATACTATTTAATGTATACTTCTGCCCCAAGATTATAAAATAAAATGATCATTCTAGGAGATTAAGATGAATAAAATAGTAATAGGCTTTATTTTTGCCTTGACAACAGCTTCTGCTAACGCCAATTTTTTTGACAATAATAGTGGTGAATGGAAAATGGGACCAAGCGGCCCCTATTATGACGAAAGTGATTGGCCTGAGTGGACCCCCATGTACTGGATGGAAAAATTTATGGATGAAATGGGTGGCACAAACAACAACAATAACTTTGCCCCTATGATGCGTCACCCACAAACGCCTCAAAACTATGCACAACCAGCAATGCTAACACCACAAGCACCATTCCCTCCTGTTTCACCAGCAAAATAATCACATCACAACATCATATAAGCACCTTATCCGATTACGCTGAGGTGCTTGCTACCTAAGGTACACACTCCCCACACCTTAAATAATCAAACAAGATACTGTCTTTTCCCTCTCGTTCCGTATAATGATGCCCGTAAAATCTGTCTGATAGTGCCCCTGTATACTTGTAAAACCTCTCTCACTCTTTACTTTCTATCATTAAACTAAACTTCATGACTATACGAAAAATTCTTGTTACTAGCGCCCTTCCCTACGCCAATGGTCCTATCCATATAGGTCATATGGTTGAATACATCCAAACTGATATTTGGGTGCGCTTTCAACGTATGTGCAACCATGAGTGTTACTATATTTGTGCTGATGATGCACATGGCACTCCCATTATGCTTCGCGCGCAACAAGAAGGTATTAGTCCTGAAGAACTCATCAAAAAAATGAGTAAAGCGCATCAAGAAGACTTTGCTGCTTTTCATATTCGTTTTGATAACTACCATTCAACCCATTCAACAGAAAACCAACAGCTTGCTGAAGAAATTTATCGTAAAGCGAGAGAAGGTGGGCATATTGAAAAACGCACTATCAATCAAGCTTATGATACAAAAGCACAGATGTTCCTCCCTGACCGTTTTATAAAAGGCGACTGTCCAAAATGTGGAGCAAACGATCAATATGGTGATAACTGCGAAGTGTGTG
Organism: uncultured Thiothrix sp.; assembly: GCA_964396615.1. Classification (GTDB taxonomy): domain Bacteria; phylum Pseudomonadota; class Gammaproteobacteria; order Thiotrichales; family Thiotrichaceae; genus HyVt-477. The sequence continues at coordinate 1,492 of CAYNGN010000365.1, forward strand.
GGGCTACTTATAATACAACTGACCTCAAGAATGCCTATTCATCAGTAACAGGTACAACACCTTCACTGAAGGAAACCGAACACTATTTCTTTACAATCAATGATTTTAAAGATTTTTTACAAGACTACTTACAAAGTGGTGCCGTACAAAAAGAAATAGCCAATAAAGTAAAAGAATGGTTTGAAGATGATTTAAGAGCATGGGATATATCAAGAGATGCACCTTATTGGGGGTTCAAAATACCTGATACGGACGATAAATATTTTTACGTCTGGCTGGATGCTCCCATTGGCTACCTTGCAAGCTTCAAAAACTTCTGTGATAAGAAAAATATTGATTTTGATAGTTTTTGGCATAAAGACTCTACCGCAGAAATCCATCATTTTATTGGTAAAGACATTGCCTATTTTCACACACTATTTTGGCCAGCCTTACTAAAAATAGCCAACAAACGTACTCCTACAGGTATCCATTGTCATGGTTTCCTTACCGTTGATGGTCAAAAAATGTCAAAATCACGTGGGACATTTATCCAAGCAAGTACTTACTTGAAACATTTATCCCCTGAACCTCTACGCTATTATTATGCGGCAAAGCTCAGCAATACAACGGAAGATATAGACCTTAACCTTGAAGATTATCGTCAACGAGTAAATAGTGATCTTGTTGGAAAAGTCATTAATATTGCCTCACGCTGTGCTGGCTTCATTAAGAAAAAATTTGACAATAAACTCGCGACTTCCTTACCTGACCCAACACTTTATGCAATGTTTACAGACGCAGCAGAGGATATTGCTATTTGTTATGAGACACGTCGTTATAGTCATGCAATGCGCCATATTATGAAACTAGCAGATATTGCCAACCAGTATATTGACGAACAAAAACCGTGGATTTTAATCAAAGAAGAAACAAGACAAGCAGAGGTACAAGGTATATGTACACAAGGTCTCAATTTATACAAAATACTAATTACTTACCTAAAACCAGTCATACCAGAAATAACCCGTCACTCAGAAACATTCCTCCATATATCTGAACTAACATGGAGCTCAGTTCATATTCCCTTACTAGGGAAAAAAATCAATACCTTCAAACCGTTACTTGGGCGTATAGAAAAAGAAAACATTGATAATATGCTGCAAGAAAATCTTGCAGAAGCAAATAAGAGTCAACATAAACAACTTAAGAGGAGCAATAAAGACAAGTCAACGATAGAAAAAATATCAACAACTATCAATTTTGACGATTTTGCAAAAATAGATCTTCGTATTGCCCAAATAACCGATGCAAAGGAAGTAGTAGGAGCTGATAAATTATTGCAACTGACATTGGATATAGGCAATGAATCACGACAAGTCTTTGCTAGCATTAAAACAGCTTATACACCCGACGAACTTATTGGAAAATATACAGTAGCCGTTGCAAATCTAACACCACGAAAAATGCGCTTTGGTATCTCAGAAGGCATGGTGCTTGCCGCTGGTTCTGATGAAGGAATTTTTCTACTCTCAGCGGATAAAGGTGCAACAGCGGGAATGCGAGTGAAATAAGTTTATAAAGGAAAAAACGAAACCGTGTGAATCATTGAGTATTGAGTATTGAGTATTGAGTATTCTATATTAAAGAGTCAGATAATTGCGTTCACAGATTAGAAGCAAGTTTGAACGCAGCGAGGCTCCTGCTGATTTAAAAATAATCCACATGGTTTGCTGAATTCGTTAACATGAATGTAATTATCTGAACATCTATAT
>CAYNGN010000366.1:0-3231 GCA_964396615.1 uncultured Thiothrix sp.
GCGCACAAATACACATACAAGAAGCAGCAGAAGAGTTAAGACATTATGTTGATGCCCTAATGATTGATCCAGAACGTCTCACCTCAATTGAAGCAAGAATAGCCACCATTCAAACATTAGCACGTAAACATCAAATTAATGATGTTGATTTACCTTATAAATTACAGTCGTTACAACGACAAGTTCGTGAATTAACATCTGATTCCTATACCCTCGAAACCATCCAAGAAGCACGTGACCACGCTAAATCTGACTACTTTAAAGTGGCAAGCAAGTTAAGTAAAGCTCGCAAAAAAACAGCACAAACACTGGCAGACGACGTAACACACACCATGCAAACACTCAGTATGAAAGGTGGACTATTCACTATTTCAGTGCAAACATTGGACACAAACAACACTCAACGCGTCGCAACATTATCACCTACAGGTATTGACCATATTCAATTCAATGTCAGTGCTAATCCTGGACAACCACCACAACCACTAGTAAAAGTCACCTCAGGTGGTGAATTATCACGCATAAGCCTCGCTATTCAGATGATTACGGCACAAAAAACAACTCTGCCAGCACTAATTTTTGATGAAGTCGATACAGGCGTTGGAGGAGCAGTTGCGGAAGTGATTGGACAACAATTGCGTAAGCTTGGTTCTAACCAACAAGTTTTATGTGTTACTCATCTGCCACAAGTTGCGGCTTTATCCCATCAACATTACAAAATTGTTAAAATAAAACAGAAACAAAGCACATCCACCCATATCATTTTCCTCAATAAAAAACAAAAAATTAGTGAAATAGCTCGTATGACGGGAGGCGTTGATATTACTGCTTCAACACTTGCCTTAGCAAAAGAAATGATTGATAAAGGTGATCATGGAGAAATTGACAATATAAGCTGAACACCATTTATTTCTTTTATAAGGTTAAAACCACCGTCTTTCAGACGGTCAGCTTTAGCTACGAAATTAAGTGGTTGTTTTTACGCTAGATAAAAGTAATCTAGCCCAGAACAACCCAACTGGTTGATTCCCTTCGCCAATGTTGTTAATGCTTTTTCGTCTTAGTACACCGACCTGTTGGGGTCTTTTAATACTAAAAAATAGAGCCTTAGACTAGGGAGGCATCCAAGGGTATTATGACAAAAACAACGTAGCTCTCAAGGAGCTTAGGCTAATCACCTATTATGCTCTAAAGAGCACTATCTTAGATCTCACGACCCAAGCCACCCACTTTAGTGGGTGGTAGTTGACTTATTACACAACTCACCCTGCAAAGGAATATTATTATTAACAAAAAGGGGGGCACCCTGCTTTATTTCAAAAGAGGTATACCAATGCTGCATATTATCAGCGGTTTTTTCTAAATAACCTTTTTTTGATATACTTTCCCCTTTACCTAAAACAGCAGGAGACTCATCCGTTTCTTTAAGAATAAGTCGTCCTTTACCTAGACATTGAACAACACGCAGCCCAATAGGAAGACTAAACTGAAGCACATAAATACCTTTTTCTTCTGTTCGCCACTGATAACGCCCCTCGCTGGCATTTTTTATTAAAGCAACACGATGCGATGGAGTAACCAGAAAGCGCGAGATACCCGAAATAATTTTGCCACTATTTGCACAATAAAAAAGACCTGAACCACCATAAGTTTCTACAGTACTCGTATTATCCTTATTCACCTTCTCCATTGACTTAGGTTGAACGTCCAATACCACAGGATATTGAGTAGAAACTTCTTTTTTTACAGTCAAAGGTCGCTTACTATCAATCTTTGTTTTCCCATCATTATCCCAAATATCTGCCGTACCATCATTATCTGAATCAAACAATACGAATCCATCAATGATGCCATCACCATTCTCATCAGCACGGTTAGTCATATCAACATCAAATAAATCATCAATATAATCGTTATCTTCATCACGATAACTCAGCCTTACTTCATCAGCATCAAGCAAGCCATCACCATCTGAGTCATCATCTAAGTAGTTTGGTATCTTATCATTATCAATATCTGCAATACCTTCAATCACGCTAGGAATACCATCATTGTCATCATCAAGATCAACCACATCTAAACGACCATCTTGATCAGAGTCACGTGGATTCATTACGTCATGCACTTCATCCTTATCAGCAATACCATCACCATCAGTATCTTTAAGATAAGGCTCAGATCCTAGTGCTTCTTCGATATCATTCGCCAAACCATCATTATCAATATCAACATTTTCTGTAGATGAGGAAGCATAAACAAATGATAACAACAACCAAAGGCATGTTAAACAAACAGACCCAATGCTGGCAAGAGAAAAAAGTTTTTTGCACATTATAGTTTTATTTATAAATTAAATAGATAGTACTAATAATATAACTTAACACAAAAGCAAAACAAGCAACTATTGATGAAGGGAAGAAAGCGGAGAGTAAACACCGTAATTCTGCATTAATAAAATCTTATACTGCTGATAAATCTCCTCCCTCATACAACTTACTCACTGAGTTAATACAATAAGCCCGAATTCTACTTTTATGCCATTCAATATGATGCAACGAAGCAAGTTCGCCACCATACTTCTCCAATGGCTCATCAGTCATCGATTCTGCGGATAAAAAATCAATACGTTTACATCCCCCATTAATAGCTCGACTAATTGCCCACATGGTCAATACAAAAATTGGTGAGAAATTAAAGTCTTCAACACTCACATTCCCCATTAAATAACCACTTAACACATCATTTGATCTAAAAAAACAAATAGAAGCAAGTAAGTGGCTACTAATATGTAACGAAATCACCTCCACTTCTTGCTTATCGCTTAAACTATTGCATATTTCCTCATGAAAATTAACATAAGCATCTGAGTCAAAATAACACGCGCCTTGCTGTACACGACGCGCTGTGGAACAGTGTACTTGGGCTAATGACTGTAAAGCAGACTCCACGTCAGAAGCATGATTCATAATCCTAAACTCAATATCCTTGCACTTATTAATCTCCTCTAGCGCAGCATCATATTTCGCCTTCAGTAATTCGTCCTGCCGCTCCATAAAAGCACCAAACGTTGCTGTTAAAGTTATAGATAAGGCTTGTTGCATAGGTGTTCCTGTTGCACGAACCTTACGGGGTAACAGGGTGCTTAATTTATATAAATTTGATTCCTGCTGAACGGCATAAAAAGAAGCGGCATACCACTTTGATCGGTGTTGATGAATAAAGTCAGCTAAC
>CAYNGN010000367.1:0-3228 GCA_964396615.1 uncultured Thiothrix sp.
TCATTGAACGCTCTGTATCAACAGTAGCACTAAATGTTTGGGTATGATGTGATGACAAATGCTTAGTACATAAGCCAAGGCGCTTAATAACGGCCTTTTCTCCTACTTGATTGGTTGCTAGATACAACACAGCATTGCTATTTTGATTAATAAGCTCACAAATCTCCCAGTCTGGCAAAGAAATGGGGTGTAAGCTTGCTGCTCGTACTAATTCAACCGTTTTATTTGCCTTTAAAACAGCCATAGACATAATTCACCTCAAAATAGACTCAATAAGTTTTTCGATCAACAAATAAGCAAAAATTAAAAAGCTTCTTTACTAAGGGTATTTTTCTAAAATAAACACTGTAGCAAAAACCCCACAAAAAAGAGTATAGTACATTTTCCAAAAAAAAATAAGGGTCAACCCTTATCAACACTAAGGGTTATCATATTGATGACTAAGATAACCCTCCATATATTCATATTGTGATTCATTTTCACCACAACCCGTTTCGCTTATCGCACAACTGCCTAGTTTCATGACATAATACACGCTTTCTATGACTGGACGAGCCTTACCCCCCCTGTGAACAAAATTGTTATAAAACGCATAGCTTTTGCTATTTTAATTATAAATATTTCTTATGCTAAAGAAATACCAACACAATGGCAAAATTGTCCAATTCCACAAGCAGGTAAGCAGAATACACAATCCTCAGCTGATTTTGTCACTGATGCTATTTACCTTGAGGCTGATAGTGGCACGATTAAACGCAAAGGTATTTCGACACTAGTGGGAAAGGTTGATATTCGCCACAATACGCAACATATCCAAGCAGACCAAGCCCGCTATGATGGTCTGAATGACCAACTTAAAGCCAATGGCAATATCATTCTAAGTACCAATAACTTACGTCTAAAAAGTCGTAAAATTGACTACAATATAAAACAACAAACTGGCAAAATATATGCTGTTGAATACAATCTACAACAAGGACTCGGGAGTGGTAATAGTACCTTAGTGACTCTGCAAGGAGAAAACAAAGCAATACTAGAAAATGCTACTTTTTCAACCTGCCCTGTTGAACAACGCAGTTGGCATATTGCTGCCTCTAGTATTGAACTTAACCATGAGCAAGCCATGGGCAACGCAAAAGGAGTCACCTTCAAAGCAGGCAATATTCCGGTGTTTTACACACCTTCTTTTCGCTTTCCACTCAAAGACCAACGACTCAGTGGTTTTCTATCCCCCTCTTTTCGCTTGAACGAGCAATCAGGAACACAAATCAGCCTGCCTTATTATGTTAATCTTGCGCCTAATTATGATGCAACCTTGACACCTACCTTATTAACTAAACGTGGCACAAAATTAGGCACAGAATTTCGTTATCTAACTGAAAATAACAGCGGCAAATGGGAATTCGATTATTTACCCAATGATAAAGAGAAAGAGGGCGAAGATCGTAGCTTGCTCAGTATCAAGCATAAAACACAATTTTCAAGCTCCACATCACTCTCCATTAATGCAACAGATGTCTCTGATGATGAATATTTTGATGATTTTGGTGACTCATTAATTACTTCTAGCATCCCAGCTTTAGAACGTCGCATTGACTTAACCACAATAGGTAAAAATTGGATACTCAATACATCACTCCAAGACTTTCAAATTTTAGACAGTGGCAATGCGCCCTACTCTCGTCTACCTGAAATAAAATTCACCTATGCCCCTACAAGAAAAAAAGGGCAACTAAATTACACCTTAGAAACAGAACTGGTTCAATTTGACAAAGACAATGACACGACAGGTGTTCGTTTTGACATCAACGCCAATGTCTCCAAGCGTTATGGGGATGCGTCATGGTATATAGAACCTGCCTTTCGCGCTCAGCATACTCAATATTCACTAAAAGATAACACCTTATCCACTGATGACAGTCCCTCTCGAACATTGCCAACCGTTAGTTTGGATACAGGCATTTTTCTTGATCGTGAAACCAGCAATGGCAAACGCATTCACACCCTTGAACCGCGTTTATTTTATACCTATACGCCCTTTGAGGATCAAAGCAATATTCCTGTCTTTGACTCTGCAACCAGTAGTTTTAGTACCTCAACACGCTTATTTTCACAAAACCGTTTTACCGGCAAAGATCGTATTGGTGATGCCAATCAGCTAACCGCAGCACTAACATCACGCCTGATCAATACCGTTACAGGTGAAGAAGAAGCAGCCGTTAGTATAGGGCAAATCTTTTACTTCAATGATCGTAATGTTACCTTGCCTAGTACATCAATCGCAACGAATAGCAGTTCAGAACTTGCCTTTGAACTCGCTGGAAAACTGAATACCAATACCCGCTTTATAACCAGTACGTTTTGGGATCCAAAGACTCAAAGTACCAGCTCCGCAGAAGCAAGAATACACTACAAAGATGTTAAAAAACGTGTCGCTAACCTCTCTTATCGCCGTCTTGATGGTGAGTTAGAACAAACGGCATTTTCGTTTTCTGCTCCCATTAATGCACAATGGAATCTGGTCAGTAACATTGAATATGATCTACTAGAAAAACGCAATTTAGAAGCACTAGCAGGCATTGAATACAGTAGCTGCTGCTGGAAAACACGTTTTGTGAGTCGGCGCTTTCTCACATCAGATAATGTCAGTTATGACAACGCATTCTTTATTGAATTCGAACTAAAAGGGCTAGGAAGCCTCGGAACAGGTGCAACCAATATTCTTGAGGAACAAATCTATGGCTATGATCAATAAAAAACGATTACACTTAATATTTTCATTGAGAGAGCATTTTCTTACAGTTTTTTTATCATTGTTCATCGTATTAATGATGCTATTTTTGCTTATCCCAACAGGGTTTGCTGCCAATAAACTGGATCAAATAGCCGCCGTTGCGAATAATGATGTGGTTATGCTCAGTGAAGTACACAGTCAAGCCAGACAATTAAGAAGCCAACAAGAATATGCCCGCCTTCCACAACAGGCTTTATTAAAAAAATCACTTGATTTATTAATCTTAGATAAACTGCAAACCCAACATGCACAGAAGATGGGGATTGTCATTGATGACGCAATGCTTGATAGCACTATGCAACGTATTGCAAAACAAAACAAAATGACCTTAGAACAATTTCGCAGGGCCATAAAAAGAGAAGGCTTAGACTATAAAGTCTTTAGAGAAAGTATTCGCCAACGCATTGTTGTTACTCAACTGAAAAAAGGTTATC
>CAYNGN010000368.1:0-1312 GCA_964396615.1 uncultured Thiothrix sp.
GCTAATAAGTGCTGGTAAGCATTTTCTAATTCATTATTGTAATAAAAATAGCCACTAAGCATTTGATGCCCTACAGAACAATCTTCTGGAGAAGGTATTTCTTCTAACAAATAGAGGGATTGTCGCTGTAATGCAATCGCTTGCTGCACGTCGCCACGCTCATACCACGTTGCTGCTAAAGCAGATAACGTTCTAGCTCGCATTAAAAAATCATTAGTTTGTAGAAAGACACTCTCACATGCTTTTAACACCTTTTCTGCTGTTTTAAATTCTTTCAATTTAATCCAATATTGATGACTGTTAAAGTGATTGGTGGCAAAAGTGTGTTTACTGTCTCCACGTATTTGATAGATGCACTCAATTTCGTCTATAAATGCCAAACAGTTTTTCCAATGCTCTGAAGATTCATTGATTCGCTTTGCTACATCTAAAGCCGTCACTAAGGTACTTGATAATATTTCGATATCAATATGACTGCTATCTTCTTTATATTGATCAATGCGCCATAAATGACGTAATTCATCTAACATGGGTTTAAGTTTTAAAGCAGCTTTCACTGTTCTGCCTTGTAGGGCATCAATGCGTAGTGCTGATATTTCACTACCCATAACATCAATGTAAGGAACATTATTTTTTTTATCGGCTTGAGCACTTTGTAGGTATTTTTTTTGAGAATCAGAAAAATATCCTAATTCCAATAAAGCATTTGCCATGTTTTGACAAATAATACTTACGTTATCCCAATCATGATTTGTTGTTGCTTCTTGTAATATGGGTCGATAGATTGCTAGTGCTTGTTCATTTTTCCCTAAATTACGAAGTGCGTCGGCTTTATAGGTTTTCACCATAAAGCGATTTTCTTGAGAAAGTGATGTTTCATACAATAATTGAGTTAATGCCTTAACCGCCATCTGTAATACCAAAGGGTCACTATTACGCACTAGGTTACTGGTTATATAATGTAAGTCATCAAATGCCTTAGCTTTAATAAAATAATGCATCGCACGAATAGCTGCTTCAGCAGCTTTTTCCCGTGCATAAGGCTCACCAGAAAAATAAGAACAATCAAATATATTGGCATAGTTATTTGCATAAGCAATATAGATTTTTTCTTTATTCATCGTTCATTTTTCTAAATAAACAGTCAAGCTTTTCTCACAATGCATGACGGCAGAAGTATCATTCAATTGTTTATAGATAAAGAGTGCTTGACGCTCTAAGGCAATAGCTTGTGTAACGTCATGACGTTTTTCCCACAATGTAGCAAGAGCAGATAACACTTGAGCATATTGATTATTATCAATCCCTTTAA
>CAYNGN010000368.1:1337-2949 GCA_964396615.1 uncultured Thiothrix sp.
TTTCTAAAATAGTCTGTGCTTCGCTTAATCGTCCCAATTTTAATAAAGGCATATGACGCGTAAATTGAAGTTGTTGTAATGTATACTGACTTTCTTCTTGTTGTTGTGAAATCACGTTCATTTCATCAAGCAATGTCAAACATACTTGCCAGTTCTCCAACAATACATGAGCGATTCTTGCTATATCTAATGTTGTTACTAATAACTGTGATACTGAGTCATCATGTACTGAAATACCCTTAATCATTTTTTTCTGTTGTTGAGCTTGTCGCCATTGACGTAATTGTTGAATGTGTTGCTCTACTTGTTGCAGCGTTTGGATTGTTCGTTCTTGTAAGTTATCTTGAAGAATATCAATGCGTAATATCTCTAACTGAGTTGCAATGATGTTTAGTCGCCCCCATTTTTTTGAATAGTGTTGTTGAAGGTGGAGGCTCTTCTGATAGGCTGATTTTGCTGCTGATAATTGCTCAATATGGGTTAATGCATTTGCTAAATAATGATAAATCAGTGCAATCTGCAAGAAATCATGTGCTTTTTCAGCATCAGTAATGGCTTGTCGATACCATGTGATTGCCTTTTTATAGTGTCCAATATCTTCCAAAAAATTGGCTAAATAGGCACACATAGCATAAAAATCCATATCGCGAGGAACTTGATGAATAATTGCTTCTATCTTGTTAATCACAATACGCCATAAAATGGGATCATGTGGGCCTATTGCAATATCCTGTAACACACTATTAACTTGCATGTAATCTTTCGTACGCAGAAAATAATCTAAAGCACGTTTTGCTGCTTCTTTCGCTTGTTGTTTAGCATTAGGTTGATTGGACTCAGCAAGAAACAAGGATGCTTCAGCATAACGCTCACCAAAAGAGTTTAGAATAGGTGCTTTAAGCCTTGTCATTTTATTTTGCAGTGTTGTTTTAAATTCAGTGGAAGACTGCTGTGACTGGAACCCAATCTGTTCTTGCAACAGCACAATATTATTCATCACATTTCCCATGACTTTTGAAAATCATCATAATGTGCCTCTACCCACATAACACATTGTTCTTTCACTAGTTCGTGGAAACTGTATTCCGTCTCTTCGCGTTCACCTTGTTGTTGGAGTAAACCACTTTCGGTTAATTCTTTTAATAACGGCGATAATGGCGGCACTCCAATAATGCATCCTATTTTTTCTAACTGCTGACGAACCGTTGGCGGCAAAGTAATATCGTTTGTATTATCAATGATTTCTGTACTTAAACAAAAACGTTCTTGTGCCGTTAATAAGGACGATATGTCTTGTTGGGGTTTCAACGCTAATTGATTGACCACTTCGCGTAATTTTTCTAATGACGCGGCTTCCTGAGTATAATAATCCTCACCTAACCACATGCTTTTCCAAACATCATCTAAGATAAAAAGCGGAACCGATTCTGCGGCTAAGGTAATGACCCATAATAATCGTCGAGCATGCGGTGTTGATGTTTTGATGAGTTGATGAATTGCACCCTCAATGACATCTTGTAGATAGGCTTGCTCGTCTTCTCGCTCTTTATCATTTTGAGCACGACTAAAGACTTTGGGTAAATGCTGATAGCCTTTTGTATTGGTTTCATCT
>CAYNGN010000368.1:2959-3218 GCA_964396615.1 uncultured Thiothrix sp.
AATACGTTTAACAACGCTTTTGGATCAGTCGCTAAATTTCCTAACCGTTGTAAAATCAACGGATGTCCACGACTCACTTCAAATACACGCAGTACCATATTTTTCGTTTCAATATTCCCGTGATACCAAAGATCACGCAAAGCATCATTGCCTTGTAAAAACAATTGCACTTGTGATGACATCGGTAACGGTCCCAAAGACAACCAAAGTGCTTTGTTCTTTAAACAAGCTGGAATATAACGAGTTGTTATTAACAGGC
>CAYNGN010000369.1:0-3189 GCA_964396615.1 uncultured Thiothrix sp.
ACTCAAATTTACCACGTTATTCTACTTGTTAAACAACCCACCAAAGGCAAAACTTGTTATTATATTTTTTTGCAAACCCATTTTTGTTTCTCTTATTATTTCGCTTTCAGCAAAAGATGGCTGGCTGCACCATAATTATTACGACTATGACCATCAGGCGCAACGCCTGACAAGGGTGCATCACTATAGTCTTTTGCCGGTGCTGCTGAGCCACATCCCCCAAACTCCACCACAAACCAGCCAACCTCAGCCAACGCGTTATTCGTTTGACCGCGTGATAAGGTAAGGTTTTTTCCCGTTGTATCCAACACTGCATTAAACCAAGCAGAAGCCGTATGATCAGTAGACGACGAAGATTGCCCTCCCCATTGATGATAGCCTGCTGTGGTAACCGCACAATGCGTATCAACCGCATTGTGCAATATTGCTGTTTGCTTCGTTTGCTGTGTTCCGAATGCTAACGTGTCATGTTGTGTACGGGTTGCATCGCTAAATTCAATCACAAACCAAGAAAGATGCAACTCACCTTGCTCACTCGCACAACCGCGTTTGAACTGCAAAGTTGTTGGGCTACGCATCGCACCACTCACAAGATTTTGACAAATAGGAGCCGCTACTTGCGGATTGACAATATTGTCATAATTATAAACAAGCCATGATTTATTAAGATCAACCCTATTGATAGCAGTCGTTTTACTCACATCGGTATTGCTAAAGTTAATGCCTCCTGACTGCACGTCAGCATCTTGATACTCAACCACTTGCCATGCGATTTCAGCCTTAGACACGGAGTGCTTTTTTGCGCCAACCGTTAAGACAAGATTACCTGCATTATTGAGATGACCACGGGTAAAGTCATCATCGTTAGTAACACCACCATGTACAAATTCACTTAACAACACAAAGCTTTTATCTCGCTCAACGCTGGTTGCAAGGGTTTTTTGCGCAGGCGTGGTATCACTCATGCTAAATTGCGTTTCAATGCCACGCTGTACATTAATCTTACTGCTCATTTTAAACTCAATCACTTGCCAGCGCACAGTCACCGTGCCATTAGACCCATAACGCTCAAAATCAATAGCATTACACTGCCCAGTGATACAGTTTAATTGTCCTCTAAGATGCGTATCTTGCGGACCAGCAGCGCCGTTATCTGCCATTAAATTAAAGACTAGAATCGACTTATTATCCACAACAGGTGTGATAGGCACAACTTGCCATGTATCGGTAAGCGTTAGTGTGCCGCTTTGCACATTATTGATTTCTGCTGCGAATGTAGGTAATGCAAGAAAGGTAAAAAGAAACCCAAATAAAAGTTTTATTATTTTTTTTAGCAAGCCCATTTTTTGCTCTTAGTTTTTATTATAGCGAGCTATCTTAAACAGAGAAGGTGGGCAGTGTCATTTTTATACGATAAAGTGAGGCGAAAAAGAGCAGGGTTGAGCAATAATCGCCCTAACTCAATAATGATGAGCGTGTGGTGACAGAACCACTAAGACAATGTTACGAGGCAGAGCCTCGTAACAAGTAAACTAGTAAATAGGATGAGTCTTTAACTAAAATCATCAACTAACGAAGCACGAATATTTTCAGCAACAGCCATAACCACATGACTATAATGCTCATGCTCAATACCCATATTCAATGCAGCACCTTCTTTTCCCGCTGCAATCATCTCAGCAGAAAACTCAAAACGCATAAAATGTATTGCTGAGGTTTTTTCCTCGGTTTCTCGTTCAATAAGATCTTCATTGGTAATCGGATAGACCTTATCAAACCCTGCAACTTGTACCCATGTTTTCCTTTCAATACCCATCAATTTTGATAAAGCCACCTTACGCTCATCAGGATCACTGTATTGCAGCATAAACGTTGCTTTCAAATTCGTGCCATCGGGAATTAATGGATTGTACGCCTCTAATTCTTCATTAATGCCATGCGCATCAAAGATTTTTTCTGCACGCAACATTTCTTGAACCTGATAATGCATAATTAACTGATCTTCAAAATACAACCGTGCATATTCACCAATAGAAACTTGGCGATGCTTTTTATGTGCCATGACCTTGGCACGAAACTCATTGCGTATTTCTGAATATTTTTCCAGACTGTATAAATCTTCACGTGTTAATACCATGATGCTAATCCTTGATTATTCTTACTTATTTTTTATCCAATCCATAGGCAATACTTAACAACGTCAATGGATGATGTGGGGCTGAATCATCTTTTAAACCATTACTAATCTGATGCCCTGCCATTGGGCAATCGCTACTGTAATAATCCGATTCTGCTTTCTTAACTTTTGAGATCACAGGGCGACAGATTTTCATCGACTTATCATGAAACTCACTTTTTACCGCATACGTGCCATCATGTCCTGAGCAGCGTTCAATGAGACTAATTTCAGTCTCAGGAATTTTATTGAGTAAATCTCGGGTTTTAAGACCCATTTTTTGCACACGCAAATGACACGCTGCATGATAACTAATCTTCCCCAGCGTATTTTCAAAATCCATATTAAGTTTAGACCCTTCTTTATCACGCAACATCAAATACTCAAAAGGATCAAACATCGCCTGCTGTACCTTAATCACATCGGCATCATCAGGGAACATTAACGGCAATTCTTGCTTATACATCAATACACAAGATGGTACAGGCGCAACAATGTCATACCCCTCATCAACCATTTTGGCTAATACAGGAATATTGGCATTTTTAGCCGCCTCTACTGCATTAAGATCACCTAATTCCAATTTAGGCATGCCACAACATTGTTCTTTTTCAACTAACGTGACGGGAATTTTATTGTGTTCAAACACTTTGACCAAATCTTCAACAAGATGCGGTTCATTGCGATTACCATAACACGTGGCATAAATCGCTACTTTACCACTTGTTTTTTCCGTTGCCGCTGCTTCATGTGTAGACACATGACCTGCAAGACGTTGTCGTGCGGAGCTAGAATGGTACTCAGGCAAAATTGCATCAGGATGCACACCTAATACTTTTTCTAAACCTTTACGCATCAGTGGACTTTTATTCGCTGCATTAACCACTTGTGCAATCACAGGAATACCGGCTAACTGCCCTACTTTGTCCGTTGCAGACAGAATCTTATCGCGGGTTTTGACCTCACCCTTTTGATGTTTAATCGCTTTAGCGCGTAACATCAAATGTGGAAAA
>CAYNGN010000370.1:0-3181 GCA_964396615.1 uncultured Thiothrix sp.
AGTTGCTCCTGGAGAACCTCCAGATGTACCTCCAGTAGTTCCTCCAGTTGTTCCTCCTCTTGTTCCTCCAGTTGTTCCGCCAGTTGTTCCGCCAGTTGTGCCGCCAGTTGTACCTGTTGCAGCAACTGAACTACCACTACCACCACTGCTACCGCTACCACCTGCTAACAGCAATAATGGCAACACACCTGCGGCAACTTTACCTAATGTGCCTAAATTACTCGCTCCTGACCCTACTGCCGCTACAGTACCTGCTGTTCCTGTATTACTAGCCAATGCAACTTTTCCAAGTGATGTAGCATTTCCAACAGGATCAAGTTTAACGGCACATGCCTTACAATCCGCACGAGCAAGGTTTTCATCAATGCGTTGAATTTTATGTGCCGACTTTGGCAGTGGTTTCAAATCTTTTTTACTCGCTGCTACTGTTTGAGTAGCACATTGGTTTTTTGCAGAAATATTGACTTGCATCGTTGCAGTGACTGAGGCCTGACAACTGTCATACTTTAAATTAACCTTACTGCCCTCTAATGAACGAACAATGTCGCCTTCATTCAGTAACATGCCTTCCTGAGCTACATAACGATAACCACCACGCTCTACAATAGCAGAACCACTAAGCCCAATAATCTTAGCAACCTCAGCATGTGCAATACCAGACATAGCTAATAAGATTGCAGCAGAAGCAGCGCTGTACTTTATTCCTTTAATCATAGTTTTATCCTTTTAATCATAAATAAAATCCCCGGGGATGATTGAATGTTGACCCTAGATGAAATAAGCAAAGATGTTATATAAATGCATGTCGCTAATCATAATTAATTAGTTTGAGATCGTCAGCTATTTTAATTATAGACGTTAATAAGAAAACAACGATTAGAAATACGACACGCTAATTAGAAACACTTATAGACCGCTTCACAGTGTAATCTCAATATAGCTATATTTCAAGAAAAAGAAATGACACTCTTCTATACAAGCTACTATTTTTTAAACCTATTTGCCCTCAATAAAAACACGCTACCGATAGGTTACTAAGCACTGCTAAAGTGTTCATAGGTGGAAATGCTTGTTTTCTACTTCATCTACCCTGGTGGCCATGCTAATGAACGTCCTGCTAAAACATGCATATGCAAATGAAAGACGGTTTGCCCTGCTCCTTCACCACAATTAACCACCGTACGATACCCCTTATCTGCAACGCCTTCTTGCAGGGCAATTTTCGCTGCGGCAAGGGACATTGAACCAATAGTCTCAACATCCTCAGGGAGGATGTCATTAGTCGTGGCAATATGCTTTTTTGGAATGATTAATATATGTAAGGGTGCTTGTGGATTGATATCGTTAAATGCCAAGACATGCTCATCCTCATAAACACACTTCGCATCAATTGAACCCTCAATAATTTTACAGAATAAACAATCAGACACTCATACTCTCCCTAATAATCAATAATGACGGCGACCTTCAAAGGCATGTGCAAGTGTACCGCTATCCACATAATCCAACTCACCTCCTATGGGAACACCATAGGCAATACGCGTTGTCTTAATAGCGTGGCGTACGGCAAGTTGACTGATATAATGTGCCGTTACTTCACCTTCAACAGAGGGATTGGTTGCCAAGATGACCTCTTCAATCTTACCCTGCTTGAACACTGCTTCTAACTGTTCCAAACCTAAATCTTCTGGTCCAACACCATCAAGAGGCGACAACTTACCCAATAACACAAAATACAAGCCTTTATAATCAGCAGCCTGCTCTATAGCCAGCACGTCCGTAGGGCTTTCAACAATACAAAGCAACGTTTCCAAGCGTGAAGGGTCCGCACAAATACGGCAAATATCATTTTCGGTAAACGTACGACACTGCGTACAATGCCCCACTTTATCAATCGCCTCACTTAAGCAATGTGCTAACTGCATACCTGCTTGCCGATCCTTCTCTAAAAGATGAAACGCCATACGTTGTGCTGTTTTCGCTCCAACCCCTGGTAAGCACTTAAACGCACTCATCAACTGTTGCAGCAAAGAAGTATCATCCATCAATACACTCCCTAAAAGGAGGGCATTTTCATACCACCAGGTAAACTCATACCTGACGTTACATCAGCCATACGTGCTTCAGATGCTACGGCTAAACGCTGTGAAGCATCCGTAAAAGCGGCGGCAACAAGATCTTCAAGCATTTCCTTATCATCAGCTAACAAACTATCATCAATAACCACGCGTCGACACTCATGTGCGCCATTAATGGTTACAGAAACAAGACCGCCCCCCGATTCACCCTGAATTTCCATTGCTGCTATTTCTGCCTGAGCCACCTTCATCTCTTCCTGCATTTTTTGGGCTTGTTTCATTATTCCGCCCAGTCCACCTTTCATCATGACCTATTACTCTTTTCTATGTTTAATTGATCCCGGCAAGACCTGCGCACCGAGTTTTGTTTGCAACGCCTGAACAAATGGATCATCAATAATCATTTGCTCAATATCCATTTGATCTGCTTCTAGCTGAAGTTCTGCTTTATGTGCAGGTGTTTCACTATTTACCTGTACTATTTTCAACGAAATAGTAATCGTTTTGCGCAAGAATACCTCAAGACGTGCTTTTAACTCTTGTTCAACACGTTCGTTGTAGAGTTGTTCAACTTCTTTATCAAACAGCAAAAACACGGTATTCCCTTCAATTTTGTCTAACAAGCAATGGTTAGCAAATTGCCCTGCCATTCCTTCTAATGACAACTGAGGCACAATTCGATGCCAGTCCCAGTCGTTTTTAGCCCCTAACTCACTAGAGTAAGAGGCAATAGGTATGACACTTTCATCCGTTTCCGTTATCGCTAAAGATGACGGCTCTTGTGCCAGAGAGTGTTCTTTTTTTTGTTCTTTTTTCGAGCTTATCTCTAAAGACTGGGTATCAAGCTCAAAGGGAGGAAAAGCCCTCTCAAAATCGTCCACACTGATAACTGATGTAACACCCCTTTGTCCAACAATAGGCTCAACTTCATACTCCCGCCGCTCTTGTAACGCATCCTCTATTTTATGTATTGTTTTATCAGCGACTCTATCAGCTACTTCAGCGACTAGCTTGTCATGCTCTTGGGGGTGTTTTTTTTTTGCAACTTCACTCACAGCAGCAGGGGGATTTTTAGCCGTTTTATAAATAGAGTTATCGTTATT
>CAYNGN010000371.1:0-3174 GCA_964396615.1 uncultured Thiothrix sp.
CAAGTTTTTGATAATAAGTTAGGGTGACCATAATATCTTAAGTGTCCTTGTATGTAAGAAATGTTGGAGAGTGAGGTGAGTGTGTTTTTATCATGTTTGTGGCAATGGTTCAAATAAAGGCAACGTACGATAACTCAGCGCTTCAGTGATATGGGTTGTTTGTAAGGTTTCATGATCAGCAAGGTCTGCAATGGTACGTGCTACTTTCAATATACGGTGATAAGCACGTGCAGAAAACCTAAATTTATCCATGGCATGTGCAAGAAGCTGGCTATCTGTTTTACTGAGCTGACAGTATTGATCAATTTCGCGGTTGGCTAAAAAACGGTTGGTCTTTTGTTGTCGTGCTTGCTGCCGCTCTCTTGCTGCAATGATCTTTTTCCTTATTTTTTCACTACTATCACCATCAGCAGCCCGTTGTAATTGTTCACGTGGCATACGTGGTACTTCTATTTGCAAGTCGATACGGTCAAGAAAGGGGGCTGATAGGCGAGAACGATAACGTTGTTGTTGGCGCGGTGTGCAATGGCAATTACTTTTAAAGTCACAGTCATAGCCTTGTGGACATGGGTTCATTGCCGCAATGAGTTGAAAAGCAGCAGGATAGCTCGCACGTCGTGCCGCTCTGGCGATGCTGATGTAACCGTTTTCAAGCGGCTCACGTAAGACATCAAGTACTTTTTTATCAAATTCGGTGAGTTCATCTAAAAACAGCACACCATTGTGTGCGAGTGATATCTCGCCTGGTTTTGCCTTTCTTCCTCCTCCGACTAATGCAACACCTGAGGCCGTGTGGTGAGGCTCACGAATAGGTCGTAGTCCCCATTGTTTGATATCAAAGCCTTGTTGACTAATAGAGGCAATGGTCGCTGACTCTAGGGCTTCTGCTTCAGTCATGGGGGGTAATATGGAGGCAAGGCGTTTGGCCAACATGGTTTTTCCTGTACCTGGTGGGCCAACCATCAATAGATTGTGTCCTCCTGCTGCTGCAATTTCTAAGGCACGTTTCGCATGATGTTGCCCTTTTACATCTTGCATATCTAAGGGATAATCGGCTACGTGTAGGTGGGCTGTTGTTGCTGATGGAGTTATAATTTCAGCACCTGTTAGATGGGCAATAATCGTTTTTAAATGGTTGGGGGCAAGTACGTCTAACTGAGCAATTAAACCCGCCTCACTCGCATTTTCTGCGGGTACAACCAGTTTTCTATTAGCTTGTTTAGCAGCATAGGCTGTGGGTAAAACGCCTTTAATCGCACGCAACTGTCCGCCTAATGATAGCTCGCCAATAAATTCATAATCACTTAATGTCTGTGGGTTAAGGTTAATTTGTCCACTTGCGGCAAGAATGCCAATTGCAATAGGTAGATCAAGTCTTCCCCCATCTTTTGGGGTGTCAGCAGGTGCAAGATTGACGGTAATGCGTTTGGCAGGAAACTCAAAGTGTGAATTAATAATGGCGGCGCGTACCCTGTCTTTGCTTTCTTTTACCGCCGCTTCAGGTAAGCCAACAATAGACAGTGCAGGTAAGCCATTGCCAATATGTACTTCAACACTGACAAGGGGAGCGTTCACGCCATCATTGGTACGGCTGTAGACAGTGGCAAGAGACATAAGCAGGGTATGGTTAATAAAGGGAACTTTATGCTAACAGAGCTTTTTTCTTCGCTCTATTTTAACTGCTAAGCGGAATGTGAGTATAATTCTTTCTTTTTATTACTTCCTGCTATTAGGAATAGCCTTATGACAACAACAAATCCTGATAAGAATAAAAGTATTGATATTGATTTTCATGCCTTAGCCGTTGCTGGTGTGCAAGGTTTACAGCCTTATTTGCCTGGTAAGCCTATTGAAGAGCTAGAGCGTGAACTAGGTGTGAGTAATATCCTGAAACTTGCTTCTAATGAAAACCCTTTGGGAGCAAGTTCTAATGCACTGCGTGCTTTGTTACAAGATCCGCTTCAGGGTTTGGCATTATATCCTGATGGTAATGGTTTTTTACTTAAGCAAAAATTGGTCAATGTTTTGGGTGTTGCGATAGAACAGATTACCTTGGGTAATGGATCTAATGATGTATTGGATTTGATTGCCCGCAGTTTTTTAACCACTGGGCGTAATGCTGTGTTTTCTGAACATGCCTTTGCGGTTTATCCTATTGTTACCCAAGCAGTAGGGGCTGAAGCCAAGGTGGCGTTAGCTAATTCTGTTGATCATGCTATGCCCTATGGGCATGATTTGGAAGCTATGTTGGCATTGATTGATGCACAAACGCAGGTTGTTTTTATTGCCAACCCTAATAACCCAACAGGAACATGGCTTGCTTCTGATGAATTAGAACGTTTTATGGAGCGTGTCCCCAAACAGGTTATTGTGGTAGTGGATGAAGCTTATTTTGAATATGTTGATGAAGCAGAATATCCCAATACAATGGAATGGATAGAGCATTATCCCAATCTGATTGTTACTCGCACGTTTTCAAAAATATATGGTTTGGCAGCGTTGCGGGTTGGTTATGCAATTTCTAGTTCTGAGATTGCTAGTTTATTAAACCGTGTTCGCCAACCGTTTAATGTTAATTCAGTGGCATTAGCGGCTGCAAGCGCTGCCTTAGAAGATGAAGAACAAGTGTTGATTAGCGCACAGATTAATCGTGATGGCTTGCAACAATGGATGAGAGCTTGTGAGAAGTATCACTGGCCATATATTCCGTCAGTGGGGAATTTTATTTGTGTCGATGTGGGACGTAATGCATTGCCTGTTTATGAGGATTTGTTACAGGAAGCTATTATTGTTCGTCCTGTGGCCAACTATAAACTGCCAAGTCATCTACGCATTACTATTGGTACGAAAGAACAAAATACACGTTGTATTGATGCGTTAAAGAAGGTGCTTAAATGATTAATCGCTTGGTGATCTTTGGGGTAGGGCTTATTGGTGGTTCATTAGCAATGGCATTGCGTGAGGCAAATTACTGTCAAACGATTGTAGGTTGTAGTCGACGACAAGAACATTTGCAACAGGCTAAAGATTTGGGAGTTATTGATTGTTTTACGACTGATCCTGTCGCAGCAGTCGAAGGTGCTGATGTTATTTTTCTAGCGACACCTTTGTCAGCAATGCAGGCAGTATTAGCGCAAATTAAGGATTATATTGACCCTCATGCCATTATTACCG
>CAYNGN010000372.1:0-3172 GCA_964396615.1 uncultured Thiothrix sp.
GGGGCATAATAAAGTTTATGCTGGCGAACCGCTTCAGTAATGGCAAGGTTGCGCACACCAGGTTGTACACGGGCGGTTAAATTATCAGGATCAATAGCAAGAATTTTGTTAAAACGTGCAAGACCTAAAATAATTCCACCTTCATGAGGCTGCGCGCCACCTGAGAGTCCCGTGCCTGCGCCTCGTGCTACGACAGGAATATTGGCACGGCAACAAACCTCCATAATTTGCTGGATTTGCTTAATGGTGTTGGGTAAAGCAACCGCTATGGGTAAAGCTTTATAGGCCGAAAGTCCATCGCATTCATAAGGGCGCAGTTCTTCCTTATTACTGAGTAGCTGTTCGGGTTGTAGTATTTCACTGAGCTGGAATAATAGTGAAGTGCGTGTTTCAGGACTTATATGCATGTCAGGTGATTATATTTTAAGAACGGGTATTATACCGCTCAGTTTTAAAAATGCATTATTTTATATGTGTTAAGAGCAGGTTTCCCTTGTTAAATTTTTGGTTCTAACGCCACAGCATGATGAAATGCACAACGAGGCACAGCAGAAGTTAAAGGGTAACTTAATTAATATTTCAATCACTTAAAAGCAACCAAGAATTCAATTGATGACTTGGTAGAGGATGGACAGTTCATCCCAGCAATTCCCGTTTCAGTTACAAGTCGATATGGTTGCAATATATTTGCAACGAAGATTCAATAGCTTACGCTTAAAATTCAATTAATTCAGCTTATGAAGTATATATAACGGGAACTGCTGAGTTCATCCATCATTGTGTTACCTCTATATTTTGTAAGTAGGTGAGCGTGTCAGTGAAAAAACTAGAAAGTAACTTTTTTAGTAACTGTGATCAGATGTGATTAATAAAAAATAGTGATTTTTATCAATTAGTGCATCACTAAAATATCATTAAGTCATAATATAATTGTACGCTAATTAACTTGCTCCTATACTTGTGTACCTAAAACTTGCCTCTATGGGAAATTCTGTGTCATGTCAAATCATCAAGCTACTCTTCAGCAAACTAAAAAGAATATCGAGGTAAAAAGCACAACCTGCTATATGTGTGCGTGTCGTTGTGGGATTAATGTGACACTGGAAAAAGGAGAGGTACGTTATATTGAGGGTAACCCTGATCATCCATTGAATAAAGGCGTTATTTGCGCAAAAGGCTCTTCAGGCATTATGAAGCAGTATTCGCCTGCGCGTTTGACTAAACCGTTAAAAAGAAAAGCAGGGACAGAGCGTGGTGCTGGCGAGTTTGAGGAAATTAGCTGGGATGAAGCCTTTGAGCTGATGGAAACACGTTTAAGTGATATTCGTGCGACAGATCCAAAAAAATTCGCTTTGTTTACAGGGCGGGATCAAATGCAAGCATTAACAGGCTTGTTTGCCAAAAATTTTGGTACGCCTAATTATGCTGCACATGGCGGATTTTGTTCGGTTAATATGGCTGCGGGGATGATTTATACCATTGGTGGTTCTTTTTGGGAGTTCGGTGGGCCAGATTTAGAGCGAGCAAAATTATTTATCATGATTGGTACTGCAGAAGATCATCATTCTAATCCATTGAAAATGGAACTTGCTCATTTTAAACGCAACGGCGGTAAATTTATTTCGATTAATCCTGTGCGTACGGGGTATTCAGCAATTGCGGATGAATGGATTCCGATTCGTCCAGGTACAGATGGCGCTTTATTTATGGCCTTGTGTAATGTGTTGATCAAAGAAGGCTTATTTGATCGTGAGTTTTTGATCAAATATACCAATGCCGCAGAACTTGTTAATACCGACGAAGAGAGTAATGAGTTTGGTCTGTTTGTGCGCACTACGGAAGATGCGCGTGAAGGTTGCGTTGATCCACAAAATAAACTGTGGTGGGACAGGGATAATAATGAAGCCGTATCCAGTGGTAATCGTACTGTAGAGCCTTACTTGTTAGGTGAGTACCAGTTAGACGATGGCAAGCAAGTCAAAACAGCTTTTCAGTTACTAACTGAGCGATTAGAAAGCTATACACCTCAATGGGCGGCGGAAATTACGGGGATTCCTGTTGAAACGATTATTCGTTTGGCGCATGAAATGGGGATTACCGCTCGCGATCGTAAAATTGAATTACCCATTGCATGGACCGATACATGGGGCGAAGAGCATAGCAGTGTGACGGGGAATCCTGTTGCTTTTCATGCGATGCGTGGTTTGGCAGCGCATTCAAATGGTTTTCATTCTATTCGTAATATGACCATTCTAATGACCTTGCTCGGTACGATAGATCGCCCTGGCGGTTTTCGTCATAAAGCACCTTTCCCACGCCCCATTCCCCCTTGCCCTAAGCCGCCTAAAAGTCCTGATGACGTACAGCCTAATACACCACTCAATGGTATGCCTTTAGGTTTTCCTGCTTCGCCTGATGACTTGTTTGTTGATGATCAAGGCGAACCTGTTCGTTTGGATAAGGCCTTTTCGTGGGAGCATCCGCTTTCTGCGCATGGTCTTATGCATAATGTGATTACCAATGCGTGGCGAGGCGATCCGCATCGTATTGATACCTTATTGTTGTTTATGGCAAATATGGCATGGAATTCATCCATGAATACCAGTGAAGTGCGTAAGATGCTGGTTGATAAAGATGAAGATGGCGAATATAAAATTCCAAATATTATTGTTTGTGATGCTTTTCAATCAGAAACCGTACAGTTTGCTGATCTTGTCTTGCCTGATACCACCTACCTTGAACGCCATGATGTGATGTCGATGTTGGATCGTCCAATATCTGAATATGATGGTCCTGTTGATTCAGTACGTATTCCTATTTTACCGCCCACAGGGGAATGTAAGCCTTTCCAAGAAGTACTATTAGAATTGGGCACACGTCTTGGTTTACCACCATTTGTGGATGAGGATGGGCAGCGAAAATACCGTGATTATCCTGACTTTATTGTTCGTTATGAGACAGCACCTAATTCAGGCATTGGTTTTCTTGCGGGGTGGCGTGGTAAGTCGGGTGAGAAGTCCATGAAAGGTGAGCCGAATCCCAATCAATGGGAAATGTATGCCAATAATAACTGTGTTTACCAGCATAAGTTGCCCCCATCTTACCAATATATGCGTAATTGGAATGAGGGGTATCTTGAATGGGCGCAGCATCATGGACTAACCCGTTACTC
>CAYNGN010000373.1:0-3161 GCA_964396615.1 uncultured Thiothrix sp.
GCATTATTCAATCCTATTTCAGTTAGGTTGATGACATGAAGTCCTAGCTTTGCTGGTATCGAAGTCAGTTTAGCTGGGCATTAATTTTTGATAAATCAGCTTCTCAATCAGAGAAGATGTTAGTTACTATAAACTATATTTTGTTGTGATGCTGGGGGATAATTACCCTTCCTCTGTGATCAGTATCTAAGGCTCAGTTATCATCCTATAGATGTTCAGATAATTATGTTCATGCTTACGAATTCAGCAAGCCATGTAGATTATCTGACTCACTCAACACTTTGGACAAGCCAACTGATCTAAAACAACCACCTCCTTCCCTAACCCCCCTATCTGCGCAACAGGCAATACTTCTCCCTTATGCCATTGCAACACAGCTTCCCGTTTTCCTGCCCCTGTCACAATAATCATCAAGACGTTTGTGGTACTTAATGCTCGACGACTCAGACTCACCCGCTCCGCAGGCGGCTTAGGTGCATTAAATACAGCATGTACACAATCATCGCCCGTATATGAATGCTGAGGAAAAAGACTGGCTGTGTGTCCATCCTCTCCCATTCCTAGTAACACAAGATCAAATGGCAATGCTACCTTTATCACTTCCTCATAGATCATCGCTGCTTGTTTTGCGCCCTGCTCGGCCATAACAAAATGTATATTTTCTACAGGAAAATCAACTATCTAACCATGTGCGTTGTACCATTTGGCTATTACGCTCCACATCATCAACAGGCAAACAACGCTCATCACCCAAATAAAGCTGCCAGTGCTGCCAATCACACATCTCTTTCGCTAACAACTGATAAACCTGCGCAGGTGTTGTTCCCCCTGCCAATACCAATTTAAAGACACCGTGTTGTGCAATCGCTTGCTGGGCTGCATTGATAATTTTATCGCGAGCAAATACGGCAACGTCGGTAGCATTGGGTTTTACAATCCAATCGGTTTGATCACGCATTTTATTCTTCCATCGGGTCAAGTGAACAGCGCCAATGTTGTGCCTCTTTTTCAAATAAACGTAGTGATTCATCCGATCCCCAACTACCCGCAGGATAGGTTGGAATATAATCTTGCTGTGAAGCCCAGTAGCGTAAGACAGGATCAACGATTTTCCATGATTGCTCAATCTCATCAGCCCGCAAAAACAAGGTATGGTCGCCTTCAATCACATCCAGCAATAAACCTTCATAGGCATCCTTGCTAACCTCATCCGAAAAACAAGTATCGAGGCTAATGGTTTGGGTTTGCATGTCTAAGCCTGGTTTTTTTACGGTGAGTTCAATACGCAGCAATTCATCGGGCTGAATACCAATTAATAGCCAATTGGGTTTAAACCGTTCAAGCTGTGAGGTGCGAAAAAACTGTTTGGGCGGATGACGAAAACAAATAGCAATCAACGATCGTTTTTCAGCCATGCGCTTGCCTGTACGTAGGTAAAATGGCACACCCCGCCAACGCCAGTTATCAATATGCAGTTTCAACGCGGCATAGGTTTCACATACACTTTCTTCAGGAATACCGTCTTCTTCAAGATAACCTTTTACGTGTTTTCCTTGCACGGTGCCACTGCCATATTGAGCACGAAAGGCATAGCTTGAGACAGCGTTTTTAGGAATGGGGCTAATTGAGCGTAACAGTTTTACTTTTTCATCACGCAAGTCTTCAGCTTGCATAGAAACAGGGGCTTCCATTGCCACCAATGATAACAATTGCAATAGGTGACTTTGAATCATATCGCGCAATGCACCCGCTTGATCGTAATACATACCACGCGAACCAATACCAATGGTTTCGGAATGGGTAATTTGTACATGATCAATATAATTACGATTCCACAATGGCTCTAACAAGACATTAGCAAAACGAAAGACTTGTACATTTTGCACCGTTTCTTTCGCAAGATAATGATCAATACGGTAGATCTGCTGTTCATCAAGATATTTAGAAAATTGATGTTGTAAATCTTTGGCACTTTCAAGATTTGAACCAAACGGCTTTTCGACTACTACACGCCGCCAACCTTGTTCTTCATGGAGTAAGCCAGCCTTGCCAAGATGCCCTACAACTGAACCATATAAGGTAGGTGGCAAGGAGAAATAAAAAGCGAGATTACGCGAGAATTCAGTTTGTTGTAAATGCTGCCCCAGTTGGCGATAGCTTTCCGCCTCTCGCAAGCCTCCTTGAAAATAATCGAGTTTGTCACAAAAACGTTTAAACCCTGTTTGATCTAAACCATCTCGAACACGTTGTTTAAGGTCATCATAAAGCTCTGTAAGCCACGCTTCTCTGCTTGCAAGCCGTCGTCCAACACCTAATACTTTAATACCTTTCGGTAATAAGTTTTCTATATCTAAGTGATATAACGCGGGTAATAATTTGGTTCGTGCTAGATTTCCTGTCGCACCAAAAATAACAAAAGTGCAATCTTCAAGTATTTTGCTCATTTTTTACCACTCTCATCCGTGTACCAGTCCGTATGAAAAAACGTGCCACGTGGCTGGTCTATACGCTCATAGGTATGTGCGCCAAAATAATCACGCTGTGCTTGTAATAGATTCGCGGAGGTTCGTGCTGAACGATAGCCATCAAAAAAGCTTAACGCTGAACTAAAGGCAGGGACAGGAATTGCCATGCCAATCGCCTGTTGTACCGTGGTTCGCCAGCCTGATAACGCATGTTGAATCGCCTCACTAAAAAAGTCATCTAGCAATAGGTTTTCAAGGTGCGGTTCTTTGGTATAGGCCTGTTTAATATTATTCAGAAAACGGCTACGAATAATACAACCACCACGCCACGTTAACGCGATATTGCCATAATCTAAATGCCAGTTATAGTCTTTCGACGCTTGTTGCATCAACATAAACCCTTGTGCATAGGAAATGATTTTTGCGGCATATAAGGCATCATGTAAGGCATCAAGTGCTGCCTTTTTATCACCCGTAAACGCGGGGCGTGCTGCTTGAGAGTAAATGTTTGCGGCTTTAAGCCGTGACTCTTTTAATACTGACAAGCAACGCGCAAACACAGCTTCACCAATGAGTGTTAACGGAATACCTTGTTTTAAGGCATCAATAGCGGGCCATGTGCCTGTGCCTTTTTGCCCTGCCGTATCAAGAATTTTTTCGAGTAAGGGGTGTCCATCACCATCCATTACACCCATA
>CAYNGN010000374.1:0-3150 GCA_964396615.1 uncultured Thiothrix sp.
AGGGTTAACGATTATGAGTAGCCTTGCTGAATATAGCAATAAGGAGGGTTTGTATTTGAAGATGAATTTTTTAACTGGTCGGGACGACAGGATTTGAACCTGCGACCACCACACCCCCAGTGTGGTGCGCTACCAAACTGCGCTACGCCCCGACTACAGGAGGGCAGAATACAGGAAGTTTTACTAAATTGAAAGTAAAGATGTTAAGCAAAAAATAATGAGCTAAAGACTTTATCAGCTTATCTTTGTTAAAATATCCTTGATGCGATAAAATCCTTTAAAATCACCAACAACCCGTAATTTCCCCCAATAATAAGAAGGTTGCTCATGTTGTTTTCTACTAAAATATCAATAGCTTTAGGCTGTTTTCTGATTGTCACAAGTAGTTTTTGTACTGTTGATGCATCTAATGAAAGTAGTGTAAAAAATTTACCTCTTTCTTCTCCTGCACTTCAGGTTGTTATTGATCCTGTTACAGGATATTTTATTGAATCTAATGAGGATGGAGTGGCTGAAAAGCTTCAAGAGATTACGTCTGGACGTGAGTATGGCGTTTATCGTAAAAAACGCTCAGCTATTGAGGGTGGTGGCATTATCTTGACGATGGGGAATGACTCTTTCCCTCAAATGAGGGTTATAAGGGGTAAGGACGGTGTTATTCATACACGGTGTAGCACTCCCTAAATAAAAATTTTCCCTCTCTAGTTTTACACATAATAATTATAATAATCAAAGAGTGTCTCTTTTTATGCATACTATTTTTAAAGTACTGCTTGCCTTATTTATAAGTCAGGTTTGGATGGTTTCCATTATGGAGGTAAAAGCATCTGTATTGATTATTACGAATACTGATGCTAATGAGCAAGGTTTTAATGATCCAACGCCTTTTACGCCTATTGGAGGTAATAATGCCCTAACATTAGGCGAAGCAAGATTGATTGCTTTTCAATACGCCGCAGATAAAGTGGTTAGCATCTTGTCTGGTCACCATGTTATTACGGCTAATATTTCAATGCCTTCGCTTGGTGGTAATAGTATACAAGCAACGTTAGGGGGAGCAGGTGCAACTGCTTATGTATATAACTTCACTCATGCACCTGAGAGGGATATTCTTTATCCAGTAGCACTGGCTAATAAATTTTTTGGACAAGATCTTGACCCTGAAAAGGCAGATATTCGTGCGCGTTTTAATAGTGATATTGATAGTGATGATATTTTAACAGGGAGTCGATGGTATTATGGCTTGGATGGTCAGGCTTTATCTCATGATATTGATTTTGTTATGGTTGTTATGCATGAGCTTATACATGGGCTTGGTTTTTCTAGTACCGTTAACCATAAATAGGTGAGTAAAATAGATGGTAGGGATGATGTTTATAGCCGTCATATTTATCATGCAGGTATGATGCCATCGTCTTATGTTGATATGACGGATCAACAGCGTCTTTTTGCAAATACATCTGCTAAAGATCTTTATTGGGATGGAGCGCATGTGAATAATCAGGCGCAGCAACGTCTGATTGATGGGTTTAGTAATAATCGTGTTGAAATATTTGCGCCTGCTGAAGCGGTTGCGAATGCTTCTTTATCACATTTTAGTAATGCTGTAACACCTAATGAAATGATGGAGCCTTTTTATACTGCTGCAGATCATAATATCGGCTTGGCAGCAAACGTGCTTAGTGATATTGGCTGGGGAAGTGAGGCTGATTTAACCATAACGGTAATAGAGCAAGAGGTTGCTACGTTTACCATTACGGTTAGTAATAACGGACCTGATACTGCGCATAATGTTTTGGTAACAAGTAGCCTGTTAGAAGGACAAGTGGTCTACCAAGATATTTTGTCTCATATTAGTTGTGAGGAAATGAGTCAAGGTGTGTTATGCCAGTTGGGTGATGTTCATAATGGGGCGAGCGTTTCTTATACGCTAACGACAATCCATAATACACTTAATGCGCAAGTATTTAAAAATAGTGTGGTAGCAAATATTGTTGATGTGACTCCTGAGAGTAATCAACATAAGATACTTGTAGAAGCGAATTCAGCAGCCTCCTTTGTTACTGCAAGTGATACAGAACAAGGAGGTGGGGGGATGATTAATACTTTTTTTATGCTTATTCTGTTGTTGATGACATTTTTCTTTAAGCAGCCGTTGAAGAAGACTTCACCTGTAAACTGCTGTGAAGTAAGGCAACCTAATATTTCATAGGATTTTATTTGGGTCAACAAGAATACTAGGTGATGAGAATTTGCCTAGCTCTTTATCCTGCTGTCGGTGTAGCCATTTTTGTATTTTTTGTTCCTCTGTATCACGTTCATACAAAACAGCAGCAGCAGTATCTAGACCATTAGGAAAGCTGCCTTCAATAATAGCAACCATACCTAACGCATCAAATTGTATTTTTTGCTCTTCAGTATCAACACTTACCATTAGACGAAGGCCTGGATGACGTTGGAGTACAATAGGGGCAAGTTGACTTGCAACAGCGTAATTAATGAAAGTGATTATAATGACTTTGGTTTGCGACATCTTAATCGTATCCATCATACGTAAATCAGTGGCATCACCAAAACCAACAGAATAGCCATTAGTACGCGCAGTAAGAAAACGTTGATGGTTATTTTCTACACCTCTATAACTCATTCCATGTGCATCAAGTGCATTTGCAACCCGTAAACCTATTGTTCCCATGCCAACAATAATAATATCAACGCCTTTTTCGGGAGGATGTTCTTGTTTTGCTAAGGAATTCGCATTACTTTTTAATCTTTTTTTGCTAAGAAACCATTCTTGGTTTGCCCATTTATTAGCTAACTTACGTTGTAGTCCTACTAATGGCGGTGTAAGTGCCATACTGACAACAACAGCACTGATGAGTAATGCAGACTGATGATCAGCGAGAGATCCTTGTTCACTTAGCATGGCAAAAATAACAAAAGCAAACTCGCTGCCTTGAGAAATAAGTACGCCTATTTGTATAGAATCTTTTGTGGGGGTTTTGAGCAAACGTGCTGCAAGCATAATCAATAAAATTTTTACCGTAATAATAGCGACAGCAATAAGAAGTATTTTCCACCATTGATTAAGGAGTATCTCTGTATTTAATGCCATACCAACAGTGATGAAAAAGAAGCCTAATAACAGTC
>CAYNGN010000375.1:0-3144 GCA_964396615.1 uncultured Thiothrix sp.
AGATTTTGTTCTTAATATCTTAATGATCTACTTTTTAGGATACTCTGAATCGCTGACACTGGTCAATAGCATTGCGGAAAACGGGTTGTGCGGCATAAAGCTGGCGCCCCATATCCACATATTGTGACCCTTGCCCAGTAAAGAGGAAGGCTATCTTTGGACTTTGTTCTGATATAGAAGCTCCCGTTCCGTTAATCGAAACCTGTTTGATTTTTTCATCGAGTTGTTCAATCAACGCATCAACAGATTGAGTTGCTAAGGCTAAACGGTGAGGAAAATGTTTGCGCCCCACATGCGTAGTGAAACAGAGATCGTCCAACTCTACTTCAGGATGACTGTGTAAATAAGAACGGTAACGTTGTGCCAACGCCAATAAAGCATCATCATTTTTAGCCGCTAAGGTAAACAAATGCCACATAGGCATCGCTCCTTGATTCTTTTTATTGCTTTCACGGGAAGGAGGTGATGGCGGGGCTTCTTCCATGATGATATGAACATTCGTCCCACCCATACCGAAAGAGCTGATGCCCGCGCGGCGTGGATGTTTTTCTGGATCGTTTGTTGACCATTCTGTTAGTTTTGTATTGACAGTAAAAGGGCTATTGGCAAAATCAATGAGTGGATTGGGTTTGGTAAAGTGCAAAGTCGGTGGTAGTAAGCCATGCTGCAAGGATAGTGCTGTCTTCATCAGCCCTGGCATCCCTGCTGCTTGCATGAGATGTCCCAGATTACCTTTAACTGTACCAATGGCACAAAAGCCATTTTGATCAGTCGCTTGGCGAAAGGCTCGGGTCAATGCGGTTATCTCCACAGGATCGCCCATAGCAGTAGCAGTGCCATGAGCCTCTACATAAGAAATGGTATCAGCTGTTACTCCAGCGTTATCGAGTGCGGCACTAATCACATTCATTTGACCACTCACACTGGGCGCAGTATAGCCAACCTTCCTATCACCATCGTTATTGGCGGCAGAGCCTTTAATAACAGCATGAATGTGATCGCGGTCAGCAAGTGCCTGAGACAGGGGTTTCAACAAAACTATGCCAGCACCACTACCAAATACAGTGCCTTGAGCATCAGCATCGAAACTGCGACAATGACCATCGGGAGCCTCAATGAGCCCCTCTTGATACATATACCCCACGTTTTGCGGTGCACTAATGGAGACTGCACCTGCTAACGCCATTTCACACTCACCGTTACGAAGAGCTTGACAGGCTAGGTGCAAAGTCGCCAGTGAGGTAGAAGATGCCGTTTGTACATTAACGCTAGGTCCTTGTAGGTTGAGCTTATAGGAAACACGAGTTGGCAGAAAATCACGCTCCTGAGTCATCGTCAGCATCAGATCTTGCATCGGTGCCCAAAAATTACGGTTATGAGCAAACTGATGTGCGCCAGCGACATTATTAAGGAAGTAATTATTGAAGCCAGCCCCCGCATAGACTCCGACATTCCTTGTCGTAACATCAGAGCAGTAACCAGCACTTTCCAAGACTTCCCATGCACATTCTAAAAAGACACGCTGCTGAGGATCAAGCATACTGGCTTCTTTAGCACTATAGCCAAAAAAGTCCGCATCAAACTGATCAATATCGGGAATAATTGCACTCGCTTTTACATAGTTAGGCTGACTATATAGCGATGAAGGGTCAATGAGTTCATCATCGTCAAAAAAGGTAATACTTTCCACACCATCACATAGATTCTGCCAGAATGTAGCAATGTCGTTGGCACCTGGGAAACGACAGGCCATACCAATGATCGCAATATCCATATCTTCTTGATGATTTCGCGTGTTAGGCAAGGATATCCGATGAGCAACATTAGCATTAGGATGTGTTGTATTAGGTTGATGTAAATATTTCGCTAATGTAGAAATCGTTGGATATTCATACAAGTTTACCAACGAAATCTTGTCACCATACTGCTCAAGCAACTGTATATATACATTATTAAGCAGTAGGGAATCCCCCCCCAAATCAAAGAAGTTGTCCTCAATACTCAATGAGATAACACCAAGTACATCCTGCCAAACAGCCATGATCTGACGCTCTATCATACTTTCTGGCGCAATCGAAGTCGTGGTTGATAGTGGGCTT
Source organism: uncultured Thiothrix sp. (assembly GCA_964396615.1). GTDB lineage: Bacteria > Pseudomonadota > Gammaproteobacteria > Thiotrichales > Thiotrichaceae > HyVt-477. The sequence goes on from CAYNGN010000375.1 coordinate 2,100, forward strand.
TTTTTAATGCTAACAGGCTTGGGTAGTGCTTTACGGTCTACCTTTCCATTCGGGGTTAGCGGGAATTTCTCTAAAAATACCCAAGCGGACGGTATCATATAAGTCGGTAAGTGATCAGCGAGATAGCGTCGTAAATCTGCTCGTTCCAAAATAACCGAATCAGCCAGTATAAGATAAGCTGCAAGTGATTGTTGACCCGACGCATTTTCCTGTGCGATGACAATCACGGCTTGTATCTGTGAATGTTGCTGCAAGATAGTCTCGATTTCACCTAATTCGACACGAAATCCACGTATTTTTACCTGATGGTCGATACGACCCAAGTATTCGATCTTACCCTCTGGAAGCCAACGGACTAAATCGCCCGTTTTGTATAAACGGCCTACATCAAATGGATTGGGAACGAATCTCTCTTTTGTTAGTGTAGAATTATTGAGATAGCCACACGCAACACCATCACCACCGATGAGTAACTCACCCGCTACACCAATCGGCACAGGCTGCAAGTTTGGTGACACCACATAGACTTGTGTGTTGGCAATAGGACGACCAATGTTAATTAACGTATCATTGGCTGAAATTTTGGTAATGGTTGACCAAACAGTCGTTTCCGTTGGACCATACATATTCCATAGTACCTTACCTTTAGGCAACAGTTGTTGCGCTAACATCGGCGACAGTGCTTCACCACCACAAAGCATAGTAAGGCGAGGACTACCTACCCACCCCGTCTCGATGAGCATCCGCCAAGTAGCAGGAGTCGCTTGCATAATAGTGGGCTTTGCCGCTTGGATTACATGCTGCAAAGCCTGCCCATCAGCAACCGTTATTTGACTCAATAGTACCAGTTTTGCACCCGTAATAAGGGGCAGGTAGAGTTCCAGAGCCGCAATATCAAACGACAGGGTGGTTACATTAAGCATCACATCATTAGATTGAATGCTAGGTTTGTCACGCATTGCACAAAGAAAGTTGGTCAATGCACGATGAGGAAGTTGAACACCTTTGGGTTTCCCGCTTGAACCTGAAGTGTAAATCACATAAG
>CAYNGN010000376.1:0-3142 GCA_964396615.1 uncultured Thiothrix sp.
CAGGCTAAATATTCATCTTCATCTATAAGTGACTGTTTTCACTTGTATTAAAAACTAGAAGAGTATTTTTATTAAAAACTTATAACCTATTAATTTTAAATAATATTTATCACTTGTGTATAAGGAAATGGGTTAAAGCCGTTATTCATGCACATGCGCTCGCTACACTTAGTCGCTTACTTGCAGCAATGGGCGTTGACGCATGGTTTACCTGCGTCACCTGTGGGATTTAGTACCGAGCAGTATCGGCAGTGGTTGTGCAATCAGGTTGAGCGGATGAATGGAGTGCAGGATGCTCAGGCAACTTGCTCTGGTTAGTTGTTCTAGTTACGAGGCTCCAGCCTCGTAACCGATGTTTTGGCGGCTCTGCTTCACGTAATAGCTTCAGTGGAGTTGCTTAGATAACATTGCGAGACGGAGGCTCGCAACGAGCGAAAAAATAAAATCTTGCATGCTACAATAATTCAGCCGTTATTTTGTTCCCTCATTTTTCATGACACTTAGCAGCAAGCTCTTGATCAATAACAAGCAAGCCTGTTTTGCTCCCATCAACGAGTTTCATCCGCTCAAGGATTACCATAAATAAATGTTCTTCTTCATGTTGTTCTTCTACATACCATTGCAAAAAATTCAACGTGAAATAATCATTTGCCTTGGTTGTCGCTGCAACTAACTCGTTAATTGTTGAGGTTACATAACATTCATGTTGATAAATTGTGTCAAAAATACTGCGTAATGAATCATACAGATGAGGAGGCTGCTCTAGCGCTGGAACAATAGCTTGTGCACCTGAGTTATTAATATAGTTAAAAATGCGTCGCATATGCTCCATCTCTTCATCAGCGTGTTCAAGCAAGAATTTTGCGGCTCCCGTAAAGTTGTTTGCCGCACACCAAGAACTCATTTGTAAATAAAGATTTGACGAATAAAACTCAACATCAATTTGATCATTAAGTTTGTTAAGAATTTCTGTTGATAACATATATATGCCCTAGTTATAGTTATAATCAAAAAAGTTATGAAGGCTGAATTTATAGCCTCTTGAATAAAAAAAAATTGTAGATACAGAAGGGAAGGAAGGAATATTCTGTACCCACAATCCAGAAACAATCCTCTCGTTTCTTAATTTGCCAGATTTTTAGCAACGCCAGATGAGATGATCATAGGAGGAGTCACCAAGTTACCGAGTTGCTTTATCCAACAAAATTCTTAGCGATAAAAAATAATAAGAATCATTTCTATTTAAGAATCGTTATCATATTATATTTTGCTAATATTAATGTCAACCTTTTAAACCTCTTAAAATCAATCAGTGCAGTTAATGCCTTTTTCTTGAATAAGAGGTTCATACTTTGCATCCGTAAGAGTGCGTAAAAAACAGACCATTGCCTCAACCTTAGCCGTATCCATTTTCCTACCATCTTGCAGTTCTGTTAGGCTCACTGTTGCTGGCATTTCAGCATCTTGCCAGGCCTGTCCTGTTTCAGGATTATTGATATGCGTAGAATCCGTCAAAAAATGATCATAAAATTCAATAACAGTGCTTAGGTTTTGAAAAATGCCATTGTGCATATAAGGCTCAGTGACAGCGACATTACGCAGCGTTGGCACTTTAAATTTACCCTTATCAGTCTCTATCGTTGTTTTATCAAACAAACCGTTGTCAACATTACCATTAATAGGGACACCAATATTATGGTACTCATAACTCGTAAAGGTTTCTTCTGCATGGCTATTTGCACGTAGCTGATGGCAGGTTGCACAGTTGGTAAATTGTTGTGAGAAAAAAAGTGACTTACCAAAAGCTTCTTTCAAACTTAACAAACTAGGGTCTGCTAAAGAACGGTCATACTTTGAGTCAAAGGGAGAAAATTGTGCTGTTTTCTCAAACTTCGCAATACTAACGGTCATTTTTGCATAAGCATCATCATCACTGTCAAAGATAGTATCACCATAGAAACGCTTAAAAGCATCAACATAGGATGTGTTTTCCTTAATACGTGCGACAACGCTTGCCTTGTCGGGCATACCCATTTCAACAGGGTTAAGGGGGGGACCTCCTGCTTGCCCTTTTAAATCTGGCTCTCGTCCATCCAAAAACTGACCACCAATAAATCCTTGATAATCAGTTTGTTGGCTATTTAACCGTTGGCGGCTGCCCTGATGAAAGAGGGGTGAGAATTTTGCATAGGCAGCTGTTGGTGTATTTCTAGTACCCACTGACGTACCATTATCACCTAATGATACGGCACCAATTTTGCCACTTGTATTAAGACGTGCATCAATAAAGGCATGATCAGGATCATGACAGGTTGAACACGATTGTGTTTTATTTTTTGATAGTGTTGCATCAAAAAATAGGTTTTCACCCAGTGCCGCTTCGGTAGCAAATGTATTGTTCGTACCACCGCCGCCACCACCACCACAAGCAGATAAAAGACTACTTGCAAGGATTAAGACACCTTTTTTTTGGGTAAAGTATTTCATAAAACCCCCCTATTAAGGTTTAAAGTTTGGTTTAAATCTTGGTTTAAAATTGGTAACCAAATCCAAGATGGAAGCCATCGGCATTACCTGCATCATCATTTTGTAATTGATAATCTGCTTTAAAGACAATATCTTCATACGGATAAAAATTTACACCCATGTCAGTTTGTGTCTTTTTCTCTCCCTTTGTCTGTGACCATGCACTCTGTCTTGCAAAGATACCCCACGCTTCATTGTGTTTATAATCCAACTCAAGATAGCCACCATCCTGAAGATTTTTGTTTGCCGCTTTTGCTAAATCACCGGCTAAATCCCAACGGGCATATAAGCCTTTTGCGGTGAATTTACCCATTTGATAAATCGCATGTCCACCAAGCAATGTTGCAGAATCGGCATAATTTATTTTGGCACTTTGATCAAGATCAGGTTGGTATTGTGCATAAGCAGAAAGTTCTAAGCCCGTTCGTCCTGTATACCTAACACGCCCTGTTACAGCAAGATCAAAACCAGCAGCAAACGAACTTTTCTGCTTACCTTTTTTAATATTAAAAGGTTCTGCCGTAGCGCTTGAATTAGGATCTTCTGTTTTAAGCCCTTCGTGTACCATTACGTCATAACTTAGACCATTGCTAAGCTCCTGAGTGATCCCTATACC
>CAYNGN010000377.1:0-3096 GCA_964396615.1 uncultured Thiothrix sp.
AAAACCCATACTCCCTTAGCAGGGGAGCGCCTTCAGCCGCTCGGCCATCTCTCCGTGTTCCACAATTTGCGTTGCGTAGGATACAACCGCAAAGGCTTAAGGTAAAGTATTAATTTGTCTCTTCTTCAGTTTCTTTGCTTTCCTTGTTTTGAGCTTGCTCTTTTTGAGCTTGCTCGTTTTGGATTCGATTATAGATTTCCTCTCTATGCACCGAAACCTCTTTAGGAGCATTAATACCCAAACGAACTTGGTTGCCCTTTACTCCTAATACCGTCACACTTACTTCATCTCCGATCATAAGTGATTCACCCATCCGTCTTGTTAAGATCAACATATTTCTCTCCCTGATTAAATTGATTGCCAAATGCATAAACATTTCATAGCATTATCCCCAATGTATTTAACTCACATTTTCAATATGACATCTGCTCCCTGAATGCTGACTGAATAGTAATCAGGCAAAGCAATGGCAAATTTATAACCCAACAAAACAAATGTATAGTCTATAAATATGAGTACCTTTAACGTACAATCGTGAAGCGAAAAATGGGGAATCTACACATAACCTAACTTAGAAGCCTAATATTTTCTATCATTAGTAATATCTGATTATTAACGCATGTATCAACATAGCAGCTAAAATGATCAGCACTCTGATAATAGAAAAATAAGGTCAAAACAGGCATAATTCCGCTCATTTGAGCATCACTTACTCAAAACAACTACAGTTAATGCATAACACATAACGATCAATAGCTGAATACATACACATTTTAAGTACTTTTAGCTAAATTACAACATAAAAGAGATTTATGTAGTGTAAAAATAACATTTCTACCCATAATTAGTGCAATAAAGATACACATTAACCATATCATAGTGCTTATCTGGCGCTTATCGTCTCTGCACCACCAAATAGATGACATTCCATGATAGCGAACTCTTCCTCTAAAGACCCAATACATGAACTTGAAAGCTACCTAAACAATGCAAAGTCTAGTGATCTTCATGCATCAAAAATTGCTCGTTTACTGAAACAAGTTGATGAGCAACATTTTCATTATTATCTAGCGAAAACCCCCACTGAACTTATTGGAGCAATTGCCCTTGAGTTACCTGATCGCTATTTTTCAGAAGTCGTTCAATCACTCACAACCAAAAAACTCTCAGAAGCCATTACCAAACTAGAAAGTGATGACCAAACCGACTTCATTCAAGAACTTGAGGAGACAGATAACACGATTGCCAAAGCAGTCTTTAAGCAACTAGATGCTGAGGACCAAGCTGAAATATCCCAGTTAAAACGCTATCATGAAGATCAAGCGGGAGCCTATATGCAAGTGGAGGCTTTCACGGCAAATATTAATGAAAAGGTACATAATGTTATTCGTGACTTTGCTCATCGCAAGAAAAATAATGAGCTAGAAAATGTCCACAAATTATTTGTATTAAGTGATAACGATATCCTACGCTACACCGTGGGCATGGATGACTTACTTATTTTTGACGTTGAAAAAACCTTAAAGGAAAATATTGACGCATACCCCAACACTCTCACCCAAAAAGACGCATTGGATACTGAAAATATCCAAGTCATCGCCCGCTACTTTGAAGAATACGATCTTATTGTTGTTCCCATTGTCAATGCACAAGGACAAATGGTTGGCAGAGTCACCTCCGATGATATTTACCCTGTTATCCATGAACATGCTACTGAACAAATGTATCACCTTGCAGGACTTGATGATGATGTAGAGGAAGATGACGATATTTTGAGTTCTGCTGCTGCTCGCGCCTCATGGCTAAGTGTTAATCTTGTCACCGCTATTATTGCCTCGTTAGTCATCGCCATTTTTCAGGACACATTAGAAAGCTTAGTCGCTCTCGCCATCCTAATGCCTATTGTCGCCTCAATGGGCGGTAATGCAGGTACACAAAGCTTAACTGTTGTCGTCAGACAACTCGCACTCGGAGATATAGCCACAAAAGACGCCGTACGCACCATTAAGAAAGAAGTACTTATTGCAATGGGAAATGGCCTACTATTTGCCCTGTTAATGGGTGTAATTGCCGCTATTTGGTTTGATCAAAATAAACTAGGCATTGTCATCGCCTTATCCATGTTGATTAACATCATTACTGCGGGATTCTTTGGTGCAACCATTCCGTTAGTGCTGAAACGGTTCAATGTCGATCCCGCTATTGGCAGCACAGTGATATTAACCACTGTCACTGATGTTGTTGGCTTCTTAAGTTTTTTGGGGTTAGCATCTGTTCTATTGTTGCCAACCCCATGATGCTTTAATCGACTAATACTTCCTGCTCTTTATCTAAACCAAAGCTCTCATGCAAGCGACACACTGCCAATTCAAGATATTTTTCATCAATCACGACCGACACTTTAATTTCAGAGGTTGAAATCATGCGGATATTAATATTTTCTTTACCCAAAGTTTCAAACATCCTACACGCCACACCCGCATGTGAACGCATTCCAACACCCACAATTGATACTTTAGCAATATTTTTATTACCACCACACTCTCTTGCACGCAAATTATCTGCTAACTGACAAATAATGCCATGCGCTTGATCATAATCATTGCGATGCACCGTAAAGGTAAAATCCGTCGAGCCATCTGAACTGACATTTTGCACAATCATATCAATCTCAATATTCGCATCCGCAATCGGCGATAAAATTTTATAGGCAACCCCTGGTTGGTCAGGCACACCTGAAATCGTGAGCTGAGCTTCATCTCGGTTAAATGCTACACCACGAACCAACACCTTTTCCATAATATCCTCCTCACGGGTCACTAATGTACTTTTACCATTGTCGCCTTCATCAAAACTGGATAAAACACGAATGGGCATATCATATTTATGCGCAAACTCTACCGCACGAATTTGTAAGACTTTCGAGCCTTGACTTGCCATCTCCAGCATTTCTTCCAAAGCTAATTTAGGAATATGACGCGCATTACGCACCACTCGTGGATCAGTGGTGTAAACCCCATCCACATCGGTATAAATCTGACATTCATCTGCTTTCAGTGCGACAGCCAATGCAACAGCGGTGGTATCCGACCCCCC
>CAYNGN010000378.1:0-3077 GCA_964396615.1 uncultured Thiothrix sp.
TTTAGGTAAGGATAAATGAATAGTACTATTCACATTGGCAACGCCTAAATCAACGGGAGAAACCTGAAACAATAGCTTATTATTATGCGGTTCGCGCCATTCCAAGGTGATTTGTTGCTGACGCGGTTCAACAGGCAAGGTGACTTTATTGCCACGCTGTTGCACGGGTTGTTTTTTACCATCAATGGCAACCGATTGTAACTGTGCATGTTCGGGTAAGTGCAGTGTATGTTGTGTGCCTTGGCTACTGCGTAAGCTGAACGTAAGTTTGACATCATCTGAGCGTTTACCAACATTGATACGTAGTTTACTGTTATTAACCGTGAGCGTTTGCCCTTCGATCCCTTTTGGACGTGAGACGGTAAATTGTACGCTTTCTTTCATCCACGGCTTCCATGTGGGTAACCATGAGCCATCGTTTTGTTGATGATGAATAACAGGAATGCCTTTCATCTCAATATGCCACATGGGGCTGGTTTCCACTTCCCATGTTTCAATAAAACCCAGTTGATCACTGGCTTGCAAGCTAAAGCTTTTTTGAATGGGTAAACGCGATTGCCAGTGCAAGGTGGTTTGATTTGCGGTCATATTGACACGAAGAGCATTGTTTTTAACCCGTCGATTTTCCGTCAGTACGGACTCGCCTGTTAATAACGGAATATTCATCGCAATAGGCTGTCCTTTGGGGGATAAGCGCTGCACCGTGGTATCAACCGTCCAATCTAAACCAAGATGCAAGGTGCGTTTGACACTGACAAAAGCAGGTAACAAACCATTGCCTTGATGACTGAGTAGGTCATTGTCGGCATCTGTTTTAGATTGCTTATTAGATTGCTTATTTAATACACGATTGAGTTGCAGCTGTATGCTGGGTACACCGTTTTCTTGAATGCCGTCAACGCTCCAATACTCACTTTGCCATTCAACATAATGCGGCTTGAGTGGTAATAATAAGGGCACTTGGGCGCTGCGTGGTAGCTTGCCTGTAAAGGTAACGGTGTGTATGCCTTGACTAATTGCTAACAATAATTCACCTTCAGCATTGCGGGATAAGCTGGTGGCTGCCTCGCCATCCACTAAGACCTGTTCAGGTGACCATGTTTTACGATTACCGGGTAATGGTATAATCGTATGCGCAGCCGCATGAACCTGTAATCGACCTTGTAAGGTTTTTTCATCCATATGCAAACTTAAACGTTCAATTTGCGCACATTGTGGTAAACACTCATTAGGTGCTAATAAACGTGTTTTAAGTTGTTGTAATACCTCGGTAGAGGGAAGGGTTTCCGCCTTGATTTCATGACTAGGAATCAACAATAATGACAGCAATAAACCTGTCGCAATAAGATTGATACTGCTTGTTTTGCTCTTATTATTACTCTTGCCACTGCCATCCTTTTTTAATTTTTCCGGCTTTTTAAGGGTTTTTATCAACTCGACAAAAGACCGCTGATTTTTGCTTAATAAACGCCATGTGAGTGGAATCAATAATAAGATGCCCAACATTTTCAATAATAAATTAATCGTGGGTGAAATCAGGACTAAATCAAGTGTTTCATCTTTTTCCACAGGGCCGCTCCATGTAATATTGACGTGATTCCATTTCCAATTAGGCAGCCCAGGGCCTGTTTGAATATTGGCTTTTGGGTCGATTTCTTTGAGGACTTTTTGTTGTTTATTATAGGTATTACTGGCACGTTTTTTTGCGTAAATATCATCGGCTGTTAACGATGAGCCACTTGCCATTTTAGGCATCATTTGACGTATTGACGTTGGCGCTTGGTTCATTTGCATTTGTTCTATAGTGGCTTCGGATCCCAGAAACATTCGATTATTATTGTTATTATTATTCGCTGTATAACTATTCTCACTGGAAAACCACGGTTTTTCTAATTGTGGATATAAGCCCATACGCACCTCATTAACCATAAACGGCATAATAATCAACAGTAAAACTAGAAAACTCAGGTTGCGATAACTGCGAATAAGTGTTTTAAATAAGCCATCAGGTAACACACGCAATAAGGTAACGGCTGCAATAAGGTTTAACCAAATAAACCGTGGTGCATTGGCTTCATGCCAGACTAATGCCAAGGTGATTAGCGCCAATACGCCCCATTGCCACTGCCATAAACGCGCCACCGCGACGGCGGTAATTAAGACTAAAAAGAGGTCGAGTAATGTCCATTGTTGTAGCCATGTCTTCGGCGTATTGTCCATGCCCCATGCGGAAAATAAGCGCCAGCCTGGGGGTAAATGCAAGGTTGCATTCACATGGGTAAAATCATGATCCCAGCCACTCACAGGTAGCTTGGAACGGTCTGCTTGATAACGACTATCGGCTTGTAAATTCAGCTCACCGCGACGCACTTCAACGCCTTTGAGTTCGGAGCCTTGGCGTTGGGTAATAAACTGTGGATTGGTATCAATTAACACACGTCCAAGCTGTAAGGCGGGTAAGGCTTCTAAACGCCAGCCTTGGGTCATACTGCCACGAATAGCATCACGAAACGTATAGGCATTGCCATCAAAATCGAGCCATAAATCACGCTTTAACGAAAGCTTATCAGGCTCAGGCGATGGATTGCCACGGCGTAATACTTTTAATTGCATGGTCTGTTTAGCTGACATACGATACGCAGGCAATGTTTGCCATTTTGTTGGCAAGTTGGTTTGACGGGGCGAGATACTATTGACTCCTTGAACCTGTACCAAACGCAGTTGGTTATGTGCTTCAAACACCCAAATTTCTTCGGTTGGCCATTGTGTTGTTGGCGTTGCGGTTGACGTTTTTGTTACTGGCTTTGGCATTGCCAAGGTCGTTAATGGCTGTTGACTCCGACCTGTGAGGGTAATACTCCACTGCCCTGAACGTAACTGCACACGCATTGTGCCATTATGATCAAGACGAGCAGGTAGTTTGCTGTCTAAGCGTAGTGCGGTAAAACCCTCAAGCAAGCTTTGATCAAGTTCGATGTCTCGCTGTCGTCCTGATACGCGCAAATCAATGCGGGTAACCACTTGCATGGGATGCGCATCAATAACTTTACGATAGACCTGAATATCTAAACTATCCC
>CAYNGN010000379.1:0-3065 GCA_964396615.1 uncultured Thiothrix sp.
GAGTGATCCCTATACCTGCTGACCACCATGTTGTTGGGATAATTGTTGATTCAACAATAGGTCGCTCAACCCCATAAAAAGTGGGGGGTTCATGGGTTTCATTGACTAAACCAATAGGCATAAGCATTACCCCTGTTTTTAGATGAAGATTGGGTTTTAAATCCAGCTCAACATAAACTTGCTCGACTTCAACGGCACCTCGACTACCACCACTTGCAATAATATGTTCAATTTCAAGTTCAGAAACTAAACGTGCTTTATCATTAAAATCATGTCCAAAAAACAATACCATGCGGTGAAAATCTAATTCGCGTTCATCTTCGCCATTGACATCAAGAAAGCTGTAATGCAGCTCACCATAACCACCAATATGGGTTTTTTTCTTTGCTGCAATAGTGCTTGATTTGCTATCTAATGCTTCTGCTAAAGCATCAACTCGACTTTCAAGCGCCTTGATTTTTTGTTGGTCCGTTGTCTCTGCTAATACAGTAGGTGAGGCTAACAATGCCCCGATTAATAAAAGTGTTTTGTATTGCATAAAGTTGCCCCTTTTAGTCACCGTCAGTAAAATTAATACCCAGATCGACATTTAAGCCCTCTGGAATCTCGCGTTTAAAATTTCCATCCAACTTGCCTAAATCGGCAATAAGTTGCACAGCATCCTCATTTTGAATCGCTTCAAAGAGGTTAGCTATATTGGTCTTGACCAGATCAACCGAGCTTTGCGCCCCCGCAGAGGACATAATGTCAAACAAGCTCACGATTGTATCGGTTGTTCCATTAAGGAGATTATTAATTTCATTAATGGATGATTTAATATTTTCAAACGAATAATCAGCCACTTGTGCGCTAACCGTTGCGACATTACGCTTTGCCAAATAATCCAAATGTGTTTGAACAGCGGTAAGCAGTGTCGGAAGTGACTTATCATCGTTGCTGAGTTGCTCATTCAAAAATAAGCTTTCATACGCCGTACCTGTACTTAAATAATTTGAGTGCCATCCTGTACGAATATAATCCGCCATTTTTACATTAAACGTAGACATGCCTTTTAAATAATCGCATTTGCGTGACAGACTTGTATATTCTGCAACAATGTCTTGTGATAACGTTGAGTGAGCATTGCTTGTCGTTTCAAACACCAGTAACTCAAGGGCTAATAGCCCAACACGATTGAAATCTTTATTACTAAAAAAAGCCTCATTCAAGGCTGTTGTACTGGCAAGGTCGGTATTAATCTCTGCGCGTACTGTTCCAGTATAATCAATACCACGCTGTCTTAAGGAGTCAATAAAATTAATTTTAGGAAAAACAATATCATCATGCAGAGGGCCAAAGTTATACAGCGCTAGTTTGTACCATTGTTGAGAAAGTGATTTCCAACGCTGTTGTAAGGTTGTCAGTTTGCTGCTATTAGGTACATTACAAAAACTATTCACATCCGTAGTAAACTGGTTTGCTTGTACGGAGAAGCCATCAACAGTAGGTAAAATACTGTTATTAACCGTCTGTTTTAGTGCTGATGATAAGTTTTCAGCACTGGCTTCGATAGGGTCGTTTGTACGTTCGGCACCCCCACAGCTTATGAGCAATAATAAGCTGGAAGCTATCAGCAGTATGGTTTGTTTGTTCATCTCTTTTTTCCTGAAAATAGTAAATCGTTAAGCCATTATTTTTGCTATTAATAAATGATTATCCCAACGTAGCCCTTCAAATGTTTTACGTTTTTCTTTGTTTTCTTTTAAGGTAGCTGCATCCAGTTGCCGAAGTTGTCCAAAGGAGTTGCTAATCACAAAATGTTGTTGATCATCAGTTACGGCAATACCACAAACGTCATTGAGTGTGTGATAGCCCTTAAAGCGTTGGTTATCAATATCCCAAAAACAGACAATATTGCCACGAGGGCTAGTAAACCCTGCGATTCTTTGTTGATGATTGATGGCGACGCTGCCCATATAATCATCCATTTGCTGAATAAGGTTTTCGGGTTTATCCAGTAGTTGTATGGGTTTGTCAGCGGTGTGAACCCCTCCGAGCGGGATAATATGATCGTGTTTTGTTGCCTTGCGTTGCACTTGCATGGCGAAGACAACAGCGCTGTCCTCGCTCACGGCTAAATGGCGGATACTTGCTTTAGATTCAGTGACCTTGAAGGCATCTAAGCGTTGTCCGTTTGTAATATCTATATAAGTGAGGCTGGAATCCATTGAATCCAGATTCAATTTTTTTCGCCCTGTATCAGGGTGGGTAAGAATGCCTCCATTGGCAATAACCAATGTTTTGCCATCGGGCATTAACGCTAATTCATGTGGCCCAATGCCATAGCTTTCGTATTCGCCTATTTGTTGGTAAGTGAGCGCATCGCGAATAACAATTTTCCCCGCTCCTGTTTTTAAATCGGCTTCGGTGGTAAAAAGATGTGAACCTGTTTTATCAAAGCAGCCATGGCCTAAAAAATGACGGTTGGTAGCACAGTGGAAGGTATGACTAATCTCACCCTTGTGTAAATTAATCTCCAGTGCTGTTGTACCAGGGCGGCGTGCGACCATAATAGCAGAGGCAGGATGTAAAGGATGTTGTGCGACACCATGCCCTCTAAAATCTGATAAAGCACGCTTTATTTCTTTTTTTGTTGTTCTGTTATTCAGCCATGTCATTGAGTACTGTTGAGGCTTTCCTCCTTGTGCGCCGAGGATAATCTCTTGTTCTGCTTGGCTCGCTTTTGATAAACAACCTGTTAATGTAGGCGAAACACCTATAATGCCTAACGCAAAAAGCTGAGTTAAAAAACCCCTTCGGTCATTGCAAACCTCTTGTTTGTTGTGCGTTGATGATGCTTTATACATTATTATAAGGACTCTACAAATTGAATTAATGCTTGACGTTGTGCTTTCTGAAGATGAATAAAGCGTTGTTTAATCACCTCTGCCTCACCACCGTGCCAGAGAATAGCGGCCTCAACGTTTTGTGCGCGACCATCATGGAGCAAATTATCGCTACCGTTGACTTTTTTACCCAGTCCCACGCCCCATAAGGGTGGCGTTCGCCATTCACTTCCTGTTGCT